>JAODNF010000414.1 GCA_025464915.1 Frankiales bacterium
GAGATCGATGCCGTCGGCCGGCACCGCGGCGCCGGCCTCGGCGGCGGTCACGACGAGCGCGAGCAGACCCTCAACCAGATGCTCGTCGAGATGGACGGCTTCGACGGGAAGGGCGGCGTCATCATGATCGCCGCGACCAACCGTCCCGACATCCTCGACCCGGCCCTGCTGCGCCCGGGCCGCTTCGACCGCCAGATCGCCGTCGACCGCCCGGACATGGCCGGCCGCCGTCAGATCCTCGAGGTCCACGCCAAGGGCAAGCCGATGCACCCCGACGTCGACCTGCAGGTCATCGCCCGCCGCACTCCGGGCTTCACCGGCGCCGACCTCGCCAACGTCGTCAACGAGGGCGCGCTGCTCACCGCGCGCACCGGCCAGAAGCAGATCACGCTCGAGATCCTCGAGGAGTCGATCGACCGCGTGATGGCCGGCCCGCAGCGCCGCACGCGTCTCATGAACGACAAGGAGAAGAAGGTCACGGCCTACCACGAGGGCGGACACGCCCTGGTCGCCCACGCCCTCCACAACACCGACCCGGTGCACAAGCTCACGATCCTGCCCCGCGGCCGGGCCCTCGGTTACACGATGATCCTCCCGGAGGAGGACAAGTACTCGCAGTCGCGCGCCGAGCTCCTCGACACCCTCGCCTACGCGATGGGTGGCCGGGCTGCTGAGGAGCTGGTCTTCCACGACCCGACCACGGGGGCGTCGAACGACATCGAGAAGGCGACCGCGATCGCCCGCGCGATGGTGACGCAGTACGGCATGAGCGAGCGGCTCGGCGCCGTGAAGTTCGGCCAGGAGTCCGGTGAGGTCTTCATGGGCCGGGACATGGGCCATGCCCGCGACTACTCCGAGGAGGTCGCGGCGGTCGTCGACGCCGAGGTCCGTGCACTCGTCGAGGCGGCGCACCACGAGGCCTGGGAGGTCCTCGTCGAGTACCGCGACGTCCTCGACGACCTGGTCCTGAAGCTGCTCGACAAGGAGACGCTGACCCGCGACGAGCTCACCGAGATCTTCGCCCCGGTCGTGAAGCGTCCGCAGCGGGACCACCCGACCGGCAACGGCCGCCGGCCCTTGTCGACGATCCCGCCCGTGCTCACGCCGGCAGAGCTCGCGACGCTCGGCCCGGCTGATCTCGAGGACCTCGCGCGCGGCAAGAAGGACGCCCCGCGGCGCAGCTCGCCGCGCTCCCGTGCCAGCGTCAACCGCGAGGCGCAGGAGCCCAAGCCCAGCCAGGCCCGCTCCCCGCGACGCCGGCCCGGCGCGGACCCGGCCAGCTGACGCTGGTCATGGGGGTCCTCAACGTGACCCCCGACAGCTTCAGCGACGGCGGCCGGCACGACACGGTCGACACGGCGGTGGCGTTCGGGCTGCAGCTGCGGGCCGACGGCGCCGACCTGGTCGACGTCGGCGGCGAGTCGACGCGCCCAGGGGCTGCCCGCGTCTCCGCCGACGAGGAGTGCGCGCGGGTCGTGCCCGTCGTCGCTGCCCTGGTGCGGGAGGGCGTCCGCTGCTCCGTCGACACGATGCGTGCCTCGGTCGCGTCGGCGGCCGTGTCCGCGGGGGCGACGCTCGTGAACGACGTGAGCGGCGGCCTCGCCGACCGCTCGATGCTGCCGGCGGTCGCGTCGCTCGGGGTGCCCTACGTCGCCATGCACTGGCGCGGGCACTCTGCCGACATGCAGACCAGAGCCGTGTACGACGACGTGGTGACCGAGGTCGTGTCCGAGCTGTCCGCGAGGCTGGACGCCTGCGCCGCGGCGGGGATCTCGTCGGTCGTCGTGGACCCGGGCATCGGCTTCGCCAAGACCGCGGAGCACAACTGGGCGCTTCTGCGGAACGTGGCCCGTCTCCAGGCGCTGGGGCCGGTGCTGCTGGGCTCGTCGCGCAAGGCGTTCCTCGGCGCGCTGCTCGATGACCGGCCGCCGGTCGGCCGGGACGCGGCCACGACGGCCCTGACGGTGGTCGCGGCGCAGGCCGGTTGCTGGGGGGTCCGGGTGCACGACGTCCGGGGCTCCGCCGACGCGGTTCGGGTCGTGGAGCGACTGCGGCAGCCCGGTGGGGAGCGCCTCGGTGCGTGACGTCGAGGCCGCCAACGCGGCGCTCTACACCGCGTTCGAGTCCGGCGACGTCGACCTGATGGAGGCGGTCTGGGACGTCGAGGAGCCGGAAGCCCTCGTCTGCGTCCACCCCGGCTGGCCCATGCTGCGAGGTCGTACGTCCGTGATGCGGTCCTGGTCCGCCGTGATGGCCAACACCGACTACATCCAGTTCGTCCTGACCGACGTGCAGATCTCGGTGGCGGGGGACGCGGCCGTCGTCACCTGCACCGAGAACGTGCTGACGTCCGCAGACATCGGCGAGGGCGCGCACGCCGTCGCGACGAACGTCTTCGTGCGCCGCCGCGACGGCTGGCGGCTCGTCGTCCACCACGGGTCACCGGTGCTGGGGAGGCTCGAGCACGATGGATGAGATCGCGCTGACCGGCCTGCGGGTCCGGGGCTTCCACGGCGTGCTGCCCTCGGAGCGCGCGGAGGGCCAGGACTTCGTCGTCGACGCCGTGCTGTCCGTCGACACCCGTGAGGCCGCGGCGTCCGACGCGTTGGACGACACCGTCGACTACGGCGCGCTGGCCGCGCGGCTGGCAGCGGTGGTGGCGGGCGAGCCGGTGGACCTCATCGAGACCCTCGCGGCGCGCCTCGCCGACGAGTGCCTCTCGGACTCCCGCGTGATCTCCGTGCGCCTGACCGTGCACAAGCCGTCGGCGCCGGTCGGGCTGCCCTTCACCGACGTCTCCGTCACGGTCGAGCGACCATGACCGCGGTGATGTCGCTCGGCTCGAACAAGGGTGACCGGCTCGGCTTCCTTCGGCTCGGCCTGTCGGTCCTCGAGCCGGTCGCGGTCTCGCGGGTCTGGGAGACGGCGCCCTGGGGCGGGGTCGAGCAGGAGGACTTCCTGAACGTGATCGCCCTCTGTCCCTGGGACGCCGGTGAGGCGTGGCGTCGCGCCGTTCTCGCCGAGAAGCAGGCAGGCCGCACCCGCGAGGTGCACTGGGGCCCGCGCACGCTCGACGTCGACGTGGTCTGGGCCGACGGGAGCGATGAGGCGCTGGAGCTGCCGCACCCGCGTGCGCACGAGCGCGCCTTCGTCCTCGTCCCGTGGCTCGACGTCGACTCGTCTGCGGTGCTTCCCGGCCACGGACCGGTGGCTTCCATGGAGGTGGACCGCTCGTCGGTCTGGCTGGCCGCGGAGCAGCTCGCATGAGGCCGACGTCGTGGAAGGTCGTCGCCGCCTGCGTCCTCGGCGCCGGTGTCCTCGGCTGGCTGATCCTCGCGGCGGTCTACGCCGACCTGGTGAAGCTGCCGACCTACGCCGCGGTCACCGCCGGCCTGATGGCGGTGTTCGAGCTGGTGCTGGCGCGGGTCGTCTTCCAGAAGGTGCAGGGCGGCTCGCGAGGCAAGCCGATGCACCCGCTGCAGGTCGCCCGCGCGGCAGCCCTTGCGAAGGCCTCCACGGCAGCAGGTGCCCTGCTGCTCGGGCTCTACGGCGGGTTCGCGGTGTGGCTGCTGCCCAAGAGGTCCTCGCTCGCGGCAGCGCAGGACGACGTCGTCGTCGCCGGCCTGTGCGCAGGGGCATGCCTCGTACTGCTGGTCGCGGCCCTGCTCCTCGAGCGGGCCTGCCGCACGCCACCGGGCACGGACGACTAGGTTCCGGGCATGGACTTCGAGGAGCTCCGCCGCGCCGCGTTCGACAAGGCCCGTGACGAGCACGACGTCGGCTTCTTCTGGGACCTCGTGAAGCACCTGCGCGCGTCCGCCTCCTTCGCTGCGGAGGATGGCTCGATGGGCGGCATCGGCGGCTCCATCACCGATGCGATCGAGATCGTCCGCGAGCTGATGGGCAAGGACCTCGGCGACGACGAGAAGGCCCTCCTCCAGGCCAAGTTCGAGGACTACCTCGCCAAGCCCTAGCGCCGGCCTCTCGCGGAACTTTGCGGGTGCTGGCGACAGCCCGAGCGCGAACCGCCCACAGAGTCCGACGCGGCGTCGCTGAGCGCGCAGGCAGCTTTGTGGGTGCCGACGACAGCCTGAGCGTCGGCCACCCGCAAAGATCGCGGCCGTCAACAGGCCCGCTCGGCATCCACAGACGTCGCAACCAGCCCGGCTCCCACCGGGGGCGGCTGCACCCTCGCTGGATGGATCACAACGCGATCGAGCAGGCTCGCGAACGGCAGGGCGTCGTCCTGCCGAGCGACCTCAACGGACAGGCAGCGCGCGACGCAACAGGCAAGGGACTGCGTCGCGTCCAGCTGCGGGCCTACCTGGCCGAGACCCAGCCCTACGACGTCGAGGCCCAGCTCGAGTCGCTCAAGGCCACCCACGAGAGCGGCTGGTGGCTCAGGGCGGGGTCGGCCTTGTGGCGGTACGGCGTCGCGGACGCACCTGAGCAGCTCGAGGTCGCGATCGGCCTGACCAGCGAGCTGGTCGTCCTGGAGCCCATCAAGGCTCGTCGGCTGTCACCGAGCGTCCTGGCGGGCCCGCGGACGCTCGACGGCTGTCCGGTCGTGGCGTTGGAGGTCGCGGCGATCCAGTGGTCGCACCGGCGGCCGCGGCTCGAGGTCATGCGCATGATGGAGAAGCTGCTCCGAGAGAGGCGGTCGACGCTTCCGCGACTGCGGGCCCGTCTCGGCCGCGGCATCGCTGGCTCTGCCGTGGTGCGGGAGTCGCTGGACGAGCTGCTCGGCGGCTCGCTCGAGCGCGACGTCAGGAGCCTCAAGGCGGCACTCGAGGCGCTCGGTGTGACGGGACTGGAGTGCGAGGTGCGGTTCGTCAGTGCCGACGGGGCGAGTGCCTACGCCGACCTGCTCCACCGCCCGACGATGACCGTCATCGAGGTGGACGGCTCGCTCGACCACGGTGAGCGGGACCGGTTCCTCGCCGATCGTCGTCGAGATCGCTGGATGCTGCGCGATCACGAGGCCCGCACCCTGCGGGTAGACGTGCGTGAGGTCCGACGCGATCTCGAAGGGCTGGCTCAGGAGATCGCGGGCTTCCTGCTGCCCAAGGCCGCCTGAGACGCTGGCAGCTCTGTGGGTCGTCCAGGCTCGTGCTCGCCGGCACCCACAGAGTTCGGATCGGGCCCGAGCGGTCGGGCCGCTACTCCGCGGGTCATCCACGCTCGGGCCGTCGTCGGGACCCACAGAGTTCGGAGACGGGGCGGGGCTACTTGTCGATGTCGCCGACGACGAAGAAGAAGGACGCCAGGATGGCGGGCAGGTCGGCGACCCGGTTGCCCGGCAGCACGGCGGGCAGGGCAGACACGTTGTTGAACGACGGGGTGCGCAGCGCGAGCCGCCAGGGCGTCACCGCACCGCGGGACACCAGGTAGCAGCCGGCGATGCCGGACGGGTTCTCGGTCCACGTGTAGGTCGCGCCTTCGGGCGCCCGCAGGTTCTTGGGCAGCTTGACGTCGACCGGGCCCTCGGGCAGCCGGTCGCAGCACTGGCGGACCAGGTCGAGCGAGACCCGCACCTGCTCGAGAAGGCAGGCGAAGCGGTCGGCGGCATCGCCCGCGCGCCGGGACACCAGAGGGACGTCGAGCAGGTCATAGGCGAGGTACGAGGTGTCGCGCCGAAGATCGATCGACAGGCCGCTCGCGCGGGCGACGGGTCCGCTCACGCCGAACGCCAGGGCATCGGAGCCCGACAGCACCCCGAGCCCGACGAGCGGGGACAGGTCGGGCGAAGGCAGCCGGGACGCGACGGCGTCGAGGGACTCCAGGACGCGTCCGGTCCAGCCGGCCGGCACGTCCTGGTACAGCCCGCCGATGCGGGTGGCCACGAAGTGGATGCGGCCGCCGGTGGCCTCCTCCATCACGGCCTGCAGCGGCTCGCGCAGGCGCAGGAAGACCGGGTCGAGCCAGCCCAGGAACATCAGGTGCGACAGCACGCGGTTCAGCTCGCACATCAGGGTCCGCAGCCACACGGCACGCGGCGGCGCCTCCATGCCGAGCATCCGCTCGACGGCGAGGGCGATGACGACCTCGTTGTTGAACGCCGACAGCCAGTCGTGCCGGTTGGCCAGCATCAGGACCTGGCGGTAGTCACGGACCTCGAACAGCTTCTCGGCGCCGCGGTGCAGGGCGCCGACCATCGGCTCGGCCGCCACGACGACGTCGCCGTCTAGCTGCAGCCGGAGCCGCAGCGAGCCGTGCGTCGAGGGGTGGTGCGGGCCGAGCTCCAGGGTGATGTCCGTCGGCCCGGCCGCCGCACCGATCCCTGCAACTGTCACCCACCCATCCAACCAACGTCGACGCCGACCGACTGCACGAGCCACCCGAACCCGCCGAGCCCGTCCGGGTCCAGGAGCTCGCGGGCCTGCGACCCCCGCTCGAGGGTCGCCGCGTCGACGTGCGGCGGGAGGATCGCGCTGACGCCCAGCAGCTGGAGCGCGTCGCGCTGCGACAGCACCCGCGCGCCCGTAGCGGCGGCGCAGGAGTCGAGCGCCACGTGCGCAGTGATGTCGCACGAGCCGTCGGGGACGGGAGGCACCTGCCGGCCGTCGCGGTAGCCGGTCAGGGTCGGCCTGCGCTCGCGCAGGGTGTGGCCGTAGTCGATCGCGACGGCCGCCCCCCGCCGTACTCGCGAGACCGCCGCTGCCCAGGCGAGGTCGCGCGGAGCGCCGACCTCCACGCGCCCACCTACCGGCCACCACGTCGCAGCCCAGTCCGAGGCGTGCGGTGCGCCGAACGTCTCCGTCCCGGCCTCGTCCACCAGGACCAGGAGGCCGTCCTCGACGACGTCAAGGGGGACGGCGTCCAGCCACTCGTTGGCCAGGAGCAGCCCGTCGAGGGCCGGCACCTGGGGCGCCCAGGGCTCGCAGAGGTCGACGCCGATCAGCCGCCACCGGGGTGGTACGTCGGTCAGGGCGTTCAGCAGGTCACCGCGGCCCGCGCCGAGGTCGACGACGTCGAACGGGTCCGGGAAGCCCATGGCCACGTCGAGCCGCTGTGCCAGCCGTCGTACCGCCGTCGCGAACAGCGGGACGGCGACGTTGGTGCGGAAGTGCGCGAGCGGGTCCTCCCGCAGGAAGAACCCGTCGTTCCCGTACAGCGCGTCGTTCCACGCCTCGCTCCACGACCGCACCGTCATCGTGAGAGTCTCCCGCGCAGCACGGGACGTGGAGGAGACCACATGGCACACATCGCGGAGACCATCGGGATGCAGCTCGTCGAGCGCGGTGACGGCAAGGCGACCCTCGCCTGGGACGCACCTGAGGCGTACGGCTTCCCGACGAGCACCGGACAGGTGATCCACGGCGGCATGGTGACGACGATCCTCGACTCGGCGATGGGCGGGGCGTGCTGGTCGGTGCTTGGCGAGGACGAGGTGTTCCTGACCGCGGACCTGCGGGTGGAGTTCTACCGGAGCGCACGCCCAGGCCTGCTCACGGCACGCGGGACCGTGATCAAACGGACATCCCGGCTGGCGTTCTGCGCAGCCGAGCTGTTCGACGGCGACGAGCGGCTGCTCGCCGCCAGCCGGTGCACCCAGACGATCCTGCCCGCGGGCGGGCACGGCGGCCGCGCCGACCCGACGAAGCGGGGCTACGAGATCCGCGGGTGACGTGACCCGGAACACATTGCGCGTGCGTGTCCCAGCGTTACGCTTTCGTTGACGACCGGTACCCGAGAGGACTGGAACGGCAACTGCGATGAACGCTCCTGCTCGCCTGCGCGTGGGTGTGATCGGCGCTGGACGCGTCGGCGCCGTGATCGGCGCTGCCCTGCGCGAGGTCGGCCACGACCTGGTCGGCGTCTCGGTGCGCTCCAACACGACGCTGACCGAGCTCTTCCTCCCGGGCGTCCCCGTGCTGGGCACCGACGAGGTGGTCCGACGCGCCGAGCTGGTCCTCGTCGCCGTCCCGGACGACGCGATCGCGGAGGTCGTCGCCGGCCTGGACCTTCACCCCGAGCAGGTCGTCGCGCACTTCTCGGGCCGGCACGGACTGGCCGTGCTGGCGGGCGTCGCCCGGCCGATGGCGCTGCACCCCGTCTTCCCGTTCACCGGGGGACCGGCCGACCTGGTGGGCATCTCCTGGGGCGTCACGGCGAACGACCCGCTCGCCGACGACCTGGTGCGCCAGCTCGGCGGCGTCCCCGTCCACGTGACCGAGGAGCGCCGGCCGCTCTGGCACGCAGCCCTCGCCCACGGCGCCAACCACCTCGTGACCCTCGTCGCCAGCGCCGCCGACATGCTGCGTGCCGCCGGCGCCGAGGACCCCGGCACGGTCCTGCGCCCCCTGCTCACCGCGGCCCTCGACGGCGCCCTCGAGCTCGGCGACGCCGCCCTCACGGGTCCCGTGAAGCGCGGCGACGCCGGGACCGTCGCAGCCCACCTCGAGGTGGTCCCCGACAGGGAGCTCTACCTCGCGCTGGCCCGCGCCACCGCTCGGCGGGCAGGCACCGGGGACGTCATGGCGGGTGTCCTGTGATCGTCGCCAGCACCCGCGAGCAGCTCGCCGCCGCCCGCAAGGACCTGCGTGGCCGGGTCGCCGTCGTCATGACGATGGGCGCCCTGCACGAGGGACACCTGGAGCTCGTCCGGCAGGCCCGCACGCAGGCCGACTCCGTGATCGTCACGATCTTCGTCAACCCGCTGCAGTTCGGTGCGAACGAGGACCTCGACAAGTACCCCAGGACCCTCGAGCAGGACCTCGCCCTCATCGGCGACCTCACCGACGTGGTCTTCACCCCGGCCCCCGACGTGGTCTACCCGACCGAGGCCCTGGTCCGGGTCAGCGCCGGCGCCCTCGGTGACGTGTTCGAGGGCGCCTCGCGCCCCGGCCACTTCGACGGCGTGCTCACCGTCGTCCTGAAGCTGATGCACCTGACGCAGCCCGACGTCGCGCTGTTCGGCGAGAAGGACGCCCAGCAGCTCGCGGCGATCCGCCGGATGGTCGCTGACCTCGACGTCCCGGTCACGGTCTTGGGCGTCCCCACGGTCCGCGAGCCCGACGGGCTCGCCCTGTCGAGCCGCAACCGCTACCTGTCGCAGGAGGAGCGCGAGACCGCGCTGCTCCTCAGCAAGGCCCTGCAGACGCGCGACGTCCGCGCAGGAAGGGCGCTGTTCGACGGCAGCAGCGCGACCCTCGACTACCTCGAGCGCGTGGACTCCACGACGTTCGCGGCAGCACCTGACGGTGACCTCCTCGTCATCGCCGCGAAGGTGGGAACGACCCGTCTCATCGACAACCTGAAGGACGCCCCCTGATGCTCCGCCAGATGCTCACGAGCAAGATCCACCGCGCGACGGTGACCCAGGCCGACCTGCACTACGTCGGCTCCGTGACGGTCGACGCCGATCTGCTCGACGCCGCCGACCTCTACGAGGGCGAGAAGGTCGCCATCGTCGACGTCACCAACGGCGCGCGGATCGAGACGTACACGATCGCGGGCCCGCGCGGCTCGGGCGTCATCGGGATCAACGGCGCGGCGGCGCGCCTCATCCACCCGGGCGACCTCGTCATCCTCATCGGCTACGGGCTGATGGACGACCAGGAGGCCAAGACCCGCAAGCCGCATGTCGTCTTCGTCGACGCCGACAACAAGGTCATCGGCACCGGGGACGACCCGGCGGAGGCGCTGCCCGGCACCGACCTCAAGCGCGGCGACCTGCGCTACCCGTCGGACCCCCGAGGGCACGTCGGCTCGTACGACGACGACCCGACCCTGGTGTGGTGATCACCCCACGAAAGCGCTCGCTGCGCTCACCCTTCCGCGGGGACCCCCAATGAGCGCAGCTTCCCGGCTGCTCGCCCCCCCGCCCGGCTGGACCCGCACGACCGACGTCGTCGTCGTCGGCTCCGGTGTCGCCGGGCTCATGACCGCCCTGCACGCCGCGGCCCACGCGGACGTGCTGGTCGTCACCAAGGTGCACGTCGACGACGGCTCCACCCGCTGGGCGCAGGGTGGCGTCGCGGCGGCGCTCGGCGCGGACGACAGCCCGGACGAGCACCTGCAGGACACCCTCACCGCGGGCGTCGGCATCTGCGACGTCGACGCGGTGCGCGTCCTCTGCGAGGAGGGCCCGGCCCGGTTGCGCGAGCTCATCGCCCTGGGCGCGGCCTTCGACCGCGGTACGACGGGGGAGCTGCTGCTCACCAGGGAGGGCGGCCACCACCGGGACCGCATCGTGCACGCCGGAGGTGACGCCACCGGCGCCGAGGTGTCCCGCGCGCTGGTCGCCGCGGTCCAGCTTCACCCCCGCGTCGAGGTCATCGAGCACGCCCTCGTCCTGGACCTGCTGCGCGACGCCGACGGGCAGACCGCCGGCATCACCCTGCACGTCCTCGGCGAGGGCACCGTCGACGGTGTCGGCGCCGTGCGCGCCCGCGCGGTCGTGCTCGCCACCGGGGGCATGGGCCAGGTCTTCGGCAGCACCACCAACCCGAGCGTCTCCACCGGTGACGGGGTCGCCCTCGCCCTGCGCGCCGGCGCAGAGGTGACCGATCTCGAGTTCGTGCAGTTCCACCCGACCGTGATGTGGCTCGGCCCCGACTCGCACGGTCAGCAGCCGCTCATCAGCGAGGCCGTCCGCGGGGAGGGCGCCTTCCTCGTCGACGGCAACGGGGACCGCGTCATCACCGCCGCCGACCACCCGCTCGCCGACCTCGCGCCGCGCGACGTCGTCGCCAAGGCCATCACCCGCCGCATGGAGCGCCTCGGCACCGACCACGTCTTCCTCGACGCGCGGCACGTCGAAGGGCTCGACGACCGCTTCCCGACCATCGTCGCCAAGTGCCGCTCCCTCGGGGTCGACCCCGCGACCGAGCTCATCCCCGTCGCGCCCGCGGCGCACTACGCGAGTGGCGGCGTGCGGACCGACCTGGACGGCCGCACCTCCGTACCCGGCCTCTATGCCTGCGGCGAGGTCGCCTGCACCGGGGTGCACGGTGCCAACCGGCTCGCGTCCAACAGCCTGCTCGAGGGCTTGGTCTTCGCCGGTCGCATCGGCGTCGACCTCGAGGGCGGCCTCCCGAGCCCGGGTGCTCCCGTCGCGCAGCCGCCCGAGGGAGTGCTGCTCGACCCGTCGATCCGGCGCGAGCTCCAGGACGCCATGACGCGCGGGTCCGGCGTGCTCCGGAGCGCCGACTCCCTTGCTGCAACGACGAAGGCGCTGCTGGCGCTCGAGGACCGGCCGTCCACGCAGCCGTCGCCGGACGCGTGGGAGGCCACCGGACTGCTCGCCGTCGCGACCGCTCTCGTGCACGCTGCCGCGCTGCGCGAGGAGACCCGCGGCGCCCACTGGCGCGAGGACTTCCCGAAGGGGTCGGACGCCTGGTGCGGTCACCTCGTCACCACGCTCGCCGGCACGACCTTCGAGGAGATCTAGGTGCTCTCGCAGCCCACCCTGGACGCGCTGGCCGCAGCCGGCCTGGACCCGGCCGGTGTGGAGGTGCTCGCCGTCCGGACCCTCGAGGAGGACCTCGCCGGTGGCGTCGACGTGACCTCGGTCGCCACGGTGCCGTTCGACCTCTCGGGCACAGCGGCCTTCGTACCCCGCAAGCCGGGGACCGTCGCCGGCATCGCCGTCGCCATGGCCTGTCTCGACGTGGCGGCCGACGACGAGCTGGTGTGGGAGCACGTCGGCTCCGACGGTACCGCAGCCGCCGGCGACCAGGTCCTGCGCGTGACGGGCCTGGTGCGGACGCTGCTCACCGGCGAGCGGTCCGCCCTCAACCTGCTGTGCCACCTCTCGGGTATCGCGACCGCGACGGCGCAGTGGGTCGTCGCGGTCGAGGGCACCGGGGCCCGCATCCGCGACACCCGCAAGACGACGCCGGGCCTGCGCGCCCTCGAGAAGTACGCCGTCACCGTCGGGGGAGGCGTGAACCACCGGATGTCGCTGTCGGACGCGGCGCTGGTGAAGGACAACCACGTCTTGGCGGCCGGCGGGGTCACCGCTGCTTTCGAGGCGGTACGACGGGAGTTCCCCGGTCTCGACGTCGAGGTCGAGTGCGACACGCTCGAGCAGGTCTCCGACGTGGTGGCGGCCGGCGCGGACCTGGTGCTGCTGGACAACATGAGCCTGTCCGACATGCGCGCCGCCGTCGAGATCTGCAAGCCCAAGGGCGTGCGCACCGAGGCGTCCGGCGGCCTCACGGTCGAGCGGGCGCGACCGGTCGCCGAGACCGGCGTCGACTACCTCTCCGTGGGTGCCCTCACCCACTCGGCGCCGGTGCTCGACCTCGGAATGGACCTCCTATGACACACCAGCGGAGCTGAGCGAAGTGCTGCTCACCGTCGACGTCGGCAACACCAACATCGTCCTCGGCCTGTTCGACGGCGAGGTGCTCACGCAGTCCTACCGGCTGCGCACCGACGCCCGCGTCACCGCCGACGAGCTCGGGCTGCTCTTCAACGGGCTGCTCTCCCGGCACGTGCACCCGGACGGTGTCGCGGTGTGCTCGACCGTGCCGCTGGTGCTCGACCAGCTCCGGCTGATGTTCGACCGCTACTACGCCGACGCCCACATCGTCGTCGTCGGTCCTGGGGTCAAGACGGGGGTGCCGCTCCTCTACGACAACCCGCGCGAGGTCGGTCCCGACCGGGTCGTCAACACCCTCGCCGCACACACCCTCTACGGCGGCCCCGCGATCGTGGTCGACTTCGGCACGTCGACCAACTTCGACGTCGTCTCCGACCGTGGTGAGTTCCTCGGTGGCGCCCTCGCGCCAGGCGTCGAGATCTCGGTCGACGCCCTCGCCTCCCGGGCCGCCCGGTTGTTCAAGGTCGAGCTGTCCGAGCCGCGGTCGGTCATCGGCAAGACCACCGTCGAGGCCCTGCAGTCCGGCCTCGTCTACGGCTTCGCCTCGCAGGTCGACGGCATGGTCGAGCGCATCTCCAAGGAGCTGGGCTCGGACCCGATCGTCATCGGCACCGGCGGCCTCTCGCACCTGATGTACGACCTCTGCGAGTCGATCGACCACCACGAGCCCGACCTGACCCTCATCGGTCTGCGCCTCGTCTACGAGAAGAACGCCTGACCTCCCGCGCGGGAGAGGTCAGAGGGTGGTGACCCAGGCGTCGGTGACCCAGGGGATGTCGAACTCGCCGTCGGGGACCACCGACCGGACCTTGTCCAGGTGGACTGTGCGCTCGGCGTCAGGCATGACGATGACGATGGAGCGCGAGGCGAGGTTGGAGACGACGAGGTCCGCGTCGGCGTGCTGCGCGTGCCGGAACAGCTGGCGCTGCCACCGGCCGGAGGTCGCGTCGGTGGGCTGCTCCTCGGTGTCGTTGACGAGCGAGAGCCGGTCCTCCATGCCGATATGGTCGGCGAGGTCGAGCGGCCAGCCATCGCTGTCGTCGAGCACGTTCCACAACAGGCCGAGGGTGCCGCCGGGACGCACCACGCGGCGCACGGAGGCGAGGGCGGCCTGCTCGTCGAACCAGTGCCAGGCCTGGCCGACGACGACGGCGTCGACCGAGCCGTCCTCGACGGGCACGTCCTCGGCGGTCCCCTCGAGGACCTCGGCCCGGGGGTCGATCAGGGTCCGCATGGCGTCGTCCGGCTCCACCGCGACCACCTCGAGCCCCAGGTCGAGAAGGACCGACGTGAGCTTCCCCGTCCCGGCGCCGAGGTCGAGCACCCGGCGAGCGCCGGGAGGGAGCACGAAGCGGAGGGCATCCACGGGATACGTGGGTCGGGCCGCGGCGTAGGCCTCCGCCGCGGCCCCGAACGAGAGCGCGCGGCGAGGGTCCACGCGCCCATTCGATCACACCGCGACGAGCGGGCGGCGCTCGAGGACCCCGTTGATCTCGACGCTGATCGACGGCTGGGCTGGACCGGCGGAGCCCTCGGTCGCCCGGGCGACGGCGGGCACCAGCTGCTGGGTGCGGAAGGCGTTGCACTGCGCCTCGGTCTCCCAGACGTCGATGATCTGCCAGCCGCCGTCGGGGGAGGGTCCGGCGACGTGGACGACCAGTCCGTCGGGCACCAGGTCGCCGATCTCGGCCTCGACGCGGCGGGCGTCGGACTCGGTGATGTACAGAGTGGTGGAGGTGGCGTACATGTGCTTCCCCTTAGGTTGAGTAGAGTGATGCTCTATCGGATAGAGTGGTACTCTAACCACATGGCGAAGCCTGTCAACAGCCGCAGCTACGACAACTCCGGCCGTGAGGCAGCGGCACGTGCGACCCGGCGTGCGGTGACCGGCGCAGCGCGCGAGCTGTTCCTGGAGAAGGGGTACGTCGCCACGACGCTCGCGGAGATCGCCCGGGTGGCGGGGGTCAGCGTCCAGACGGTCTACGCCCAGTTCGGCAACAAGCAGGCCATCGTGAAGCAGGTCCTCGACGAGGCCATCGCCGGCGACGACGAGCCCGTCCCGATCAACGAGCGGCCGGAGGTGGCCGTGCAGATCGCCGAGAAGGACCCGCAGGTCCGGATCCGGATGCACGCCCGGTTCGTCGCCGAGCGGATGCGCCGGGTCGAGCCGGTCGACCGGGTGCTGCGCAGTGCCGCCGCGGCCGACCCGGCGGTCCGCGAGCAGCTGGAGCAGGAGGAGGCCGGCAAGCTCGCCGGGATGCGCGAGATGGCTGAGCTCTACGGCGGACGTGACCAGCTGGCGGTGCCCGTCGAGGTCGCCGCGCAGCGGGTCGCGGCGCTGATGAGCCCCGAGCTCTACCGCCGGACCGTCCTCGCCCATGGCTGGAGCCAGGAGCAGTACGCCGAGTGGCTCGGCGACCTGCTCGCCGCAAGCATCCTCGAACCGGCGGTCACACCGGCCGTCAAAGCGGCTCTCAAACCGGCCGGCAAAGCGGCTGTGCGTCGCCGATAGCCTTGACCGGGTGACTGACGAGGACCTCCCGGAGCAGGTGCGCGTCCGGCGCGAGAAGTACGACCGCCTGAAGGCTGCCGGGACCGAGCCCTATGCCCTGGGCTACCCGCGGACGACCAGCGTGGCCGACCTTCGCGCTGCCTTCCCGGCGCTCGAGGCCGACACCTTCACCGGTCAGCGGGTCGCCGTCGCCGGCCGCGTGGTGCTCTCCCGCGGGTCGGGGAAGCTCGCCTTCGCGACGATCACCGAGGGCGAGTCCCAGGTCCAGGTCATGCTCAGCCTCGACAAGGTCGGCGAGGAGCGGATGGCCGGCTGGAAGGCCAACGTCGACCTCGGTGACTTCATCGGCGTCACCGGCGAGGTCATCAGCAGCAAGCGCGGCGAGCTGTCGGTGCTGGCGGACTCCTGGGCGCTGACGAGCAAGGCGCTGCGGCCGCTGCCCGACAAGCACCACGGGCTCACCGACCCCGAGGCCCGGGTGCGCCAGCGCTACCTCGACCTCGCGGTCAACCCGGAGAGCCGGCAGATGGTGCGCGACCGGAGCACGGTCATCCGCACGGTGCGCGAGATGCTGCACGGCCTGGGCTTCACGGAGGTGGAGACGCCGTCCCTGCAGGTGATCCACGGCGGTGCGGCCGCCCGGCCGTTCCACACTCACGTCAACGCGCTCGACCTGCCCGTGACGCTGCGCATCTCGCTGGAGCTCTACCTCAAGAAGGCCGTCGTGGGGGGCATCGACCGGGTCTTCGAGATCGGGAAGAACTTCCGCAACGAGGGCATCGACGCGACGCACTTCCCCGAGTTCACGATGCTCGAGTTCTACGAGGCGTACGGCGACTACGACACCGTCGCCGAGCTCACCCGCGAGATGGTGCTGGCCTGCGCCCGCGCCGTCGGGCGGACCGTGGTCTGCGACGGCCAGGTCGACCTCGAGCAGCCCTGGCGCAGCGCGACGCTCTACGAGCTGGTCAGCGAGGCGGTGTCCGGGCAGGTCTCTCCCGACACCAGCCGTGCGGACCTGCTCGCGCTCGCCGACACGCACGAGGTGGCGCTGCAGCCGGGCTGGACGGCGGGCGAGATCGCCCTCGAGCTGTTCGAGAAGCTCGTCGAGCACACCCTGGTCCAGCCGACGTTCGTGCGCGACTACCCCGTCGATGCCAGGCCGCTGGCCCGCGACCACCGCGACGACCCGCGGCTCGCCGAGGCCTGGGACTTGATCATCGGCGGCACCGAGCTGGCCACCGGCTACTCCGAGCTCATCGACCCCGTCGAGCAGCGTCGCCGCCTGACGGCGCAGTCCCTCAAGGCCGCCGCCGGTGACCCGGAGGCGATGCAGCTCGACGAGGACTTCCTGACGGCCCTCGAGCACGGCGCCCCGCCCATGGGCGGGCAGGGCATGGGCATGGACCGCCTGGTCATGCTGCTCAGCGGCCAGCCGATCCGCGAGACCATCCTGTTCCCCCTGGTTCGCCCCCTGTCGTGACCGACCTGCCGCCTCGCGCAGGGCTTTGTCCACGCCCCGGCGGAACTGTTCCGGAAAATCATCTCGCATTCGAGATAAACACCCGATCGCGGGCAGTCGCGTTGTACTTCCAGACCCCTTTTTGCTTTTCTGGTCCGGAACACATTCCCCTTTGTAGAAAGTAGCGACAACAATGGCGCAGAAGGTCCAGGTCCTGCTCGTGTGCGACCTCCACGGCAACGACGAGGAGGGCACCGAGACGATCGCCTTCAGCCTCGACGGAGCCGCGTACGAGATCGACGTCTGCGACGCCCACGGCGCCGAGCTGCGCGACGCGTTCGCCCCCTACGTCGGCCAGGCCCGACGGGCCGGGCGCACCGCCTCCGCCGCGCGCCGCAAGACCGGCCCCCGGGGCACCGGCAGCCCCGACCGGATCGCGGCGATCCGGGAGTGGGGTCGCAAGAACGGCCACAAGGTGAGCGAGCGCGGCCGCCTGTCGCAGAGCCTCGTCGAGGCCTACGACAAGGCCAACTGACCGCAGCAGCTGCTTCGAGGGGGTGCGCCGTTTGGCGTACCTCCTCGTCGTTTCGCTGGAAGCGAAGCCCGTCCGGGGAACGACGTGGAGCGAACGCAGGTTGTCACCCTTGCCGGGCAACTTCGCGGACTGCGCACCTACGCGGTCCCGACCGGCGTTAGTGTGCGGAAGAGGCGGGCAGTCCTCCAGACAGCTCCCGCCGCGTGAGGAGCGAGACATGTTCGAGAGGTTCACCGACCGGGCCCGCCGGGTGGTCGTGCTTGCGCAGGAAGAAGCGCGCATGCTCAACCACAACTACATCGGGACCGAGCACATCCTGCTCGGCCTCATCCACGAGGGCGAGGGCGTGGCCGCCAAGGCCCTGGAGTCTCTCGGCATCTCGCTGGAAGGCGTGCGCAACCAGGTCGAGGAGATCATCGGCCAGGGCCAGCAGGCGCCCTCCGGCCACATCCCCTTCACCCCCCGGGCCAAGAAGGTCCTGGAGCTCTCGCTCCGGGAAGCCCTTCAGCTCGGCCACAACTACATCGGGACCGAGCACATCCTGCTCGGCCTGATCCGCGAGGGCGAGGGCGTCGCCGCCCAGGTGCTCGTGAAGCTCGGCGCCGACCTCAACCGGGTGCGCCAGCAGGTCATCCAGCTGCTGTCCGGCTACCAGGGCAAGGAGCCGGCCGCTGCCGGTGGACCCGCCGAGGGCACTCCGTCGACCTCGCTGGTGCTGGACCAGTTCGGCCGCAACCTCACGCAGGCGGCCCGCGAGTCCAAGCTCGACCCGGTCATCGGGCGCGAGAAGGAGATCGAGCGCGTGATGCAGGTCCTCAGCAGGAGGACCAAGAACAACCCCGTCCTCATCGGCGAGCCCGGCGTCGGCAAGACCGCCGTCGTCGAGGGCCTGGCGCAGGCCATCGTCAAGGGCGAGGTGCCCGAGACGCTGAAGGACAAGCAGCTCTACACCCTCGACCTCGGCGCGCTCGTCGCCGGCTCGAGGTACCGCGGTGACTTCGAGGAGCGCCTCAAGAAGGTCCTCAAGGAGATCCGCACCCGCGGTGACATCATCCTGTTCATCGACGAGCTCCACACCCTCGTGGGTGCCGGCGCCGCCGAGGGCGCGATCGACGCGGCCAGCATCCTCAAGCCGATGCTCGCCCGCGGTGAGCTGCAGACGATCGGTGCGACGACCCTCGACGAGTACCGCAAGCACCTCGAGAAGGACGCTGCGCTCGAGCGCCGCTTCCAGCCGATCCAGGTCGGTGAGCCGAGCCTCGCCCACACGATCGAGATCCTCAAGGGCCTGCGCGACCGCTACGAGGCGCACCACCGCATCTCGATCACGGACGCTGCGCTGGTGGCTGCTGCGACGCTCGCGGACCGCTACATCAGCGACCGCTTCCTGCCCGACAAGGCGATCGACCTCATCGACGAGGCCGGCTCCCGGATGCGCATCCGCCGGATGACCGCGCCGCCGGACCTGCGCGAGTTCGACGAGAAGATCGCCGGCGTCCGCCGCGACAAGGAGTCCGCGATCGACGCGCAGGACTTCGAGAAGGCCGCGTCCCTCCGCGACAAGGAGAAGACGCTGCTCGCGGAGAAGGCGCAGCGCGAGAAGGAGTGGAAGGCCGGCGACATGGACGTCGTGGCCGAGGTCGACGACGAGCAGATCGCCGAGGTCCTCGCCATCTGGACCGGCATCCCCGTCTTCATGCTGACCGAGGAGGAGACCGCCCGCCTGCTGCGCATGGAGGACGAGCTCCACAAGCGGGTCATCGGCCAGGAGCAGGCCATCAAGGCGGTCTCCCAGGCCATCCGTCGTACCCGGGCTGGTCTGAAGGACCCGAAG
>JAODNF010000417.1 GCA_025464915.1 Frankiales bacterium
ACCTGCAGGACGCCAAGGCCGTCTACGTCGACGTCGCGGGGAACACCGACCTGCGGCGAGCCGTGCACGAGCGGCTCGTGCCGGTCCACTCGGCCGTCGTGGGGGCTGCGCACCACGACGCGCAGTCCGGGTTCGGCGGCGGCGAGGAGCTGCCCGGTGGCCGGCCGACGTTCTTCTTCGCGCCCGACCAGATGCGCAAGCGGTACGCCGACTGGGGGCCGGACGGCGTCGAGAACAGGCACGCCAAGGCCTGGGCGCGCTTCGCGCCGGTGGTCCAGGGCTGGGTGGACGTCGTGCTCGGCGCCGGTCCCGAGGCGCTGCAGGCGGACTGGCTCGAGACCCTGGCCGGTGCGACCCCGCCGAGGACCGGCCACGTGGTGCAGCTGTGATGGCCTACAACCCGCCGGGGTGGTTCGTCCGCAACGTCTACAACCGGCTCGCCAAGCGCTTCGGCCTCGGCCAGTCGGTGCTGCTCAAGGTCCCCGGCCGCACAAGCGGCACCGACCAGCAGCTGCCGGTCACCCCGGTCGAGCTCGACGGCATCACCTACCTGGTGAGCGTCCGTGGGCAGGCGCAGTGGGTGCGCAACCTCGAGGTGTCCGGACGCGGAACCCTTGCGGGCAAGGACTTCACAGCGGTGCTCGTCGACGTCGAGCGGGCCAAGCCGGTCATCGCGGCCTACCGCGAGAAGGTCGGCAAGGCGATCGACCCGATCTGGAACAAGCTCCCCGACGACGCCGACCACCCCGTCTTCGCCCTGACCTGACCCGCGAATGGACACTGCGCTGCGGTTTTCAGCTCTAAAAGCGCAGCGCAGTGTCCATTCGCGGCGGGGCTAGACGACTTCCTTCAGCAGGCCGGTGCGGACGTCGTAGAGGAAGCCGCCGACCGTCATGCCGCGCAGGTAGGGGGAGCTGCGCACCCGCTGGACGTCGTGCCCGATGGAGGCCAGCTGGTCGCTCATCGTGTGGAAGTCGAGCGACCGGGTGTCGATGCCTGTCTCCGACGCGATCGTCTCGTGCACCTGCTCGTCCGTCGCGGACGCCATCTTGCACTCGGTGTGCTCCACCACCAGGACGCGGTCGACCCCGAGGAGGTGGTTGGCGAGGACCAGGGTGCGGAGCACGTCGTCGGTCACCCGGCCGCCGGCGTTGCGCATGATCTTCGCGTCGCCCTGGGACAGGCCGAGCATCCGCAGCGGGTCGATGCGTGAGTCCATGCACGTCACGACGGCGAGCCCCTTCGCCGCGCGTCCGGGCAGGCCGGTGTCCACGAAGGACGAGGCGTAGGTCGCGTTGCTGGCAAGGACGTCGTCGAAGGCACCCATGGCTACATCTTGGTAGGCAGCCTGATGACGCCGAGCGAGGGGGTCGCGGCGGCGGCGACCGGCACGTCGTGGGGCTCGCGGGGCAGCGCGTCCACGAGCTCGCCGTCGCCGAGGACCGCCACCGTCAACCCGGTGGCGCGAGCCAGCGCACGGTCGTAGCAGCCCTTGCCCTTCCCGAGCCGGGTGCCGTCGCGAGCCACGAGCAGAGCGGGTACGAGGACCACGTCGCAGGACGCGATCGCCTCGGGCCCGAGGAGCGCGCCGTCGGGCTCCGTGAGCCGGCCGCGGGTCACGAGCGGGCCGCCGGCCACTCCCCAGTCGAGGTCGAAGTCGGGAGTCACCACCGGGAGCAGCCAGCCCTGGCGCACCGTGATCCGCGGCTCTGTGCCGAACGGCAGGTAGGCGGCCACCCGGGTCGCCGTCGCCAGCAGCGGGGCGAGAGCCTCGTCGAGGGACGGAACGGGACGCGATCGCCTGTCCACATCAGCCTGTCGGCGCAACGCGGCTTTTGTCTCCACCGTGGGAGGATGTCAGTCCGGCGGCCGGAGAGGGGGTCCGGGTGACGCTGCGTTGGCGCCTCACGCTCGCCTTCGTGCTCGTCGTCGTCGTCCCGCTCGTCGTCGGTGCCGTCATCGTGTCCAAGGCCCTTCCGCGAGAGGTCCAGCGCGAGCAGCGCGGGGGCGCCCAGACGTCGAGCCGCCTGGTGGCGCAGGTGCTGCGCGACTTCTGCGACCGGGCACGCGCGACCGCGGAGGCCGCGGGCCGGGCCTCGGCCGGTGCCGGCCCGGCACGGGCGCAGATCGCCGTCAGCTCTCTCGTCGACCGCGGGCTGGCGGACGCCGTCCAGGTGACCGACCCGAAGGGCGTCGTCGTCGCGGCGGCCGGGTCCCAGCCGACGGCACCGACGGACTGCGCGCGGGCGAGCACCGGCAGCCACTACCTGTCGGCCGTCATCACCCTCACCACCTCGGCAGGCAAGCCCGCCGGCACGGCCGTCGCCTCGTTCCAGGTGGACGGCTCCCTGTTCGACAGCGTTCGCGCGGCCGTCGCGGACGGTGAGGTCGTGCTCATCGACGCGAACGGCGGCGTGATCGCCGGCACCCGGGCGGTGTCGCCCGCGGTCGTGCGCGCGGCCTTCACCGGGGCCGCGCAGAAGAACTGGGTCAGCGGCTTCACACCGCCGAGCACCGGGCAGCCGTACGGCGTCGCGGTGCTGCTTCCGGCCGCTCAGGGCCCGGGGGTCCTGCTCGACGCGACGCTGGTCGTGCTCCTCGCCATCGCCCTGGCCGTGGTGATCGCCGTCCTGTCCGCACGCGCGACAACCCGTCCCCTCGAGCAGCTCGGCGTCGCGGCGGCACGCATCGCGAGCGGCGACCTGGCGTCGGGGATCGAGGTGACCTCGAAGGACGAGATCGGCCGGCTGGCCACCGCGTTCAACCTGATGACGGACGAGCTCCGGTCCTACGTCGGGCAGCTCGAGGCCAGCCGAGACGAGCTGCAGGCCGGCCTCGCGCGGCTCGGGGACACGCTGTCGAGCACCCACGACCTCGACCGGATCCTGCACGTGGTGCTCGAGTCCGCGGTCGCCTCGACGCGCGCGACGTCGGGCATGGTGCTGCTGCTGACGCCGTCCCGTGACGAGCTCGTGATGGCCGCGTCCAAGGGCCTCGACGAGGTGCCGCTCGACCTCCGCGTGCAGGTGGGCGAGGGAGTGAGCGGCCGGGTGGCGCAGAGCGGCGACGCCTACAAGGGCTTCGTGGAGCAGTCTCGCGTCGGGGAGCTCTCCGGGGCATCCGTCATCGCCGTACCGCTCAAGTCCTCCGGCACGGTCATCGGCGTCCTCGACCTGTTCGGGGCGGAGGGGTTCGACGACGCGGACCTGGCGACCATCCGCACCTTCGCGAGCCAGGCCACCGTGGCCGTCGACAACGTGCTTCTCCACGAGGAGGCCCAGCGCCTCTCGATCACCGACGGCCTGACCGGCCTCTGGAACTACCGCTACTTCACGATGACGGTCGCCAAGGAGATCGAGCGCGCCGCCCGGTTCTCGCGGCCGCTGGCGCTGCTCATGCTCGACCTCGACCACTTCAAGGGCGTCAACGACAGCTTCGGCCACCAGCGGGGCGACGCGGTGCTCATCGAGCTCGCCGGACGCATCCGGGGCGAGGTACGCGACGTCGACACGGTCGCCCGCTACGGCGGCGAGGAGATCGTCGTCATCCTCCCGGAGACCGACGCCGAGGGCGCGGCCCAGCTGGCCGAGCGGATCTGCGTGGCTGTGCGCAGGCGGCCCTTCGGCGAGCCGGGTGTCCCGCCGATCCACCTGACGGTCTCGGCCGGCGGGTCGGTGTTCCCCCACCACGCCCTGCAGGCCAGTGCGCTGCTGCAGCGCGCCGACCAGGCGCTGTACGAGGCGAAGCGCGCCGGGCGGGACACCTGGCGCATCGCCAACGGGAGCAGTGTCGCCCACTAGGGTCGTGCCCATGCCGATCCGCGGGCCGATCAGAAAAGCCGTCATCCCCGCCGCCGGGCTGGGCACCCGCTTCCTGCCCGCCACCAAGGCCGTGCCGAAGGAGATGCTGCCGGTCGTCGACACCCCGGCGATCCAGCTCGTGGTCGAGGAGGCCGTGGCTGCCGGGCTCACCGACGTGCTCATGGTCAGCGGACGCACGAAGCGCGCCCTCGAGGACCACTTCGACCGGGTCATCGAGCTCGAGCTGGCCCTCGAGGCGAAAGGGGACACCGAGCGCCTCAGGAAGGTGCAGGAGTCGACGCACCTCGGCGACGTCCACTACGTGCGCCAGGGCGACCCGAAGGGCCTGGGCCACGCGGTCCTCGTGGCCGCCGAGCACGTCGGCAACGAGCCGTTCGCGGTGCTCCTCGGCGACGACCTCATCGACCACCGCGACCCGCTGCTCAAGCAGATGGTGCAGGTGCAGGAGGAGAGGGGCGGCAACGTGATCGCCCTCATGGAGGTCCCGCACGAGCAGATCTCGATGTACGGCTGCGCGGCCATCAAGGGCCCTCCCGGGGACGACGGCGTCGTGGAGATCACCGAGCTCGTCGAGAAGCCGCCGGTGGACGAGGCCCCGAGCGACCTCGCCATCATCGGCCGCTACGTCCTGAGCCCCACCATCTTCGAGGTCCTGCGCACCACCCCGCCGGGGCGGGGCGGCGAGATCCAGCTGACGGACGCGATGGCCGCCATGATCGGCCGCGAACCGCTGCACGGCGTGGTGTTCCGCGGACGCCGGTACGACACGGGTGACCGCCTCGACTACCTCAAGACCGTCGTGAAGCTCGCCAGCGAGCGCGACGACCTGGGCCCGCAGCTGCTGGCCTGGCTGCGCGAGTGGCTCCCGCAGCAAGGATGAGGAGCGTCGACGAGCACCTTGCCGAGATCCTCTCGGTGGTGCAGCCGCTCGCCCCGCTCGAGGTCGGGCTCCTCGACGCGCACGGGTGCGTGCTCGCCCAGGACGTCGTCGCCACGGCGCCAGTGCCGCCCTACGGCGTCGCGTCCCTCGACGGCTACGCCGTCCGCTCCTCCGACGTCGCCGGGGCCCCTGTCGCACTGCCGGTCGTCGGTGACGTGCTGGCCGGGACGCCGTCGCCGCTGAGCGTCCAGCCGGGCCTCTGCGTCCGGATCGGCGCGGGGGCGCTCCTGCCGAGCGGTGCGGACGCCGTCGTGCCGACCTCCTGGACGGACAGCGGGATCGCCCAGGTCCGCGTCGATCGCCCGGCTCCGGCCGCGTATGGCGTCGTCCTCGCCGGTGCGGAGGTGGCGGCGGGGGAGACGGTGGTCGCCGCCGGCAGTCACCTCGGTGCGGCGCAGATCGGCCTCGCCGCCGGCATCGGGCAGGCGCGACTCCAGGTCCGGCCCCGGCCGCGGGTCGTGGTGCTGGCCTCCGGCAACGAGCTCGTCGAGCCAGGCAACCCGATCGGACCCGGGCAGGCCTACGACTCCAACACGATGTCGATGACGACGGCCTGCCTCGAGGCCGGCGCGATCGCCTACCGGGTCGGGATCGTCAAGGACGACGGCCGCTCGCTGCGTGACACCCTCGAGGACCAGCTCGTCCGGGCCGACCTGATCCTGCTGAGCGCCGGCGTCTCCGCCAGCTCGTACGACGCCATCCGCGAGGTCCTCGGACGGCTCGGGAAGGTCGCGTTCCAGGACGTGGCGATGGACCCCGGCGCCCTGCACGGCTTCGGCGTCATCGGTCCGGACGCCACGCCGGTCTTCGGCCTGCCAGGCGACCCGCTCGGCGCTCAGGTGTCGTTCGAGGCGTTCGTCCGGCCGGCCCTGCGCCGGATGCTCGGCGTCCCGCACATCGCCCGCCCGATGGTGTCGGCCCGGGCCGGCGCCGACCTCGTCAGCCCTGCCGGCCGGCGGTCGTTCGTGCGTGCGTGGCTCGAGGTCAAGGACGGCGCGTACGTCGTGACACCCGTCTCCTCCCGCGGAAGCGTCACAGGGCTCTCGGCGGCCAACGCCCTCGCGGTGGTGCCCGAGTCCGTGGAGCACGTGCCGGCCGGCGCGGCGGTGCAGGTGGTCATGCTCGAGCGGCGCGGTCTCTAGCCCGTGGCCAGTCCGGGTTGGCCGGCACGGCTCGTGCAGGGGGACGTCGGGGTCCGCCCGTTCCGGCTGCGGGACGCCCAGCCCTGGTCCGAGGCGCGGATCCGGAACGAGGACTGGCTCTCGCCGTGGGAGGGGCGCCAGCCCGGCCTGCCGGACGCCCCGTGGGAGGAGGGGCACAGCCCGGGTGCCTTCGCCGCGATGCTCCGGGGGATGCGTCGTGAGTCCAGGGCAGGGCGTCAGCTGCCCTTCGCCGTGATGGTCAACGGGTCGCTCGTCGGCCAGGTCACGGTGTCGAACGTGGTGCGTGGTGCTTTCCAGTCGGCCAGTGTCGGCTACTGGGTCGACCGGGAGGTCGCGGGTCGGGGGGTGATGCCGACGGCTCTCGGCCTGGTCGTCGACCACTGCCTCACCGTGGTCGGCCTGCACCGCATCGAGGCGAACATCCGTCCGGAGAACGGGCCTTCGCTGCGCGTCGTGCGCAAGCTCGGCTTCCGGGAGGAGGGCCTGCACCCCCGGTTCCTGTTCATCGACGGGGGATGGCGCGACCACCTCAGCTTCGCCGTGACCGTCGAGGACCTGACCGAACCGATGGTGTCGCGTCTCGTTGGACTTCCGGGTCAGTGACTCGACACACCGGGTGACGTCCACACTTCTTTGGGTGAGGTCACTACCGTCAAGGCCGTGGGCAGCGGACTGATCCTCTTCGCGATCGTCATCGCCTGGCTCATCGTGCTCGTCCCGATGGCGCTCCGGAGCCACGACAACTCCACCTACGCCAAGTCGGCCGACCGGTTCAGCCACGCGATGCGGGTGCTGTCGCGCCGCAGCAGCCGCGACGTTCTGGTCCCCAGGCGGGCGTACTCCTCCCTGATCGTCTCCGAGACCCGCTCGCCGCGGATCCCTGAGGAGAAGCAGTCGCTCGTCGTCGACGAGGTCGAGTACGAGGAGCGCGTGCCGCTCACCCCGGCCCAGCGCCGGGCGCGCACCCTCGCCGTCCTCGTCGGGCTCGCCCTGGTCACCCTCGGGATCACGCTCGCAGGCATCCGGGTCGGCCTCTACGCCCACCTGGCCTGCGACCTGCTGGTCGTCGCCTTCGTCGTGCACTGCCGCCGGCAGGCGATCCTGCGCGCGGAGCGGGCGAAGCGCGAGGCCCGTCGCGCCCGGGCCACCGGTCGCCCGGTGCACGTCCCTGTGCGCACTCCCGTCTCCCGCATCGCCGGCATCCCCGATCGGATGCCGCAGCGGCCGATGCCGCTGTCCGCGCCGCTCCCCGCTCCGGCCGCCCGCTACGAGGACGTCCCGTCGCCCGCTGCGGCCGCGACCGGGACCGACACGTGGGACCCGGTGCCCGTCCCGGTGCCGACCTACGTCACCAAGCCGTCCGCTCCCCGCCGCGAGCCGCGCGTGCTCGACCTCACCAAGCCGGGCGAGTGGACCGCCGCGCTCGAGGGCGACGACGTCGGCCTGGGGATCTTCGACGAGGGTCCCGAGCTCGAGGACATCATCGAGCGCCGCCGCGCTGCGGGTGACTGGTAGCCTGCTCCCACCGCAACAAGCGGGGCTGTGGCGCAGTCCGGTAGCGCACCTCGTTCGCATCGAGGGGGTCAGGGGTTCGAATCCCCTCAGCTCCACCAGCTCTCCCAGCGTGACTGGCTAGAGCACTTCGGAAGACCCGGCGGGATCCGAAGTGCCGTAGCCACTCGCCATGTCAAGGCCCGCTAGCGTCGGGGACGTGGAACCTCTCGACCCGGACGTGGCCGCTGCCGACCTGGAGCTCGCGACCGAGCTGCGGCGCATCGTCAACCGGCTGGTGCTCGTCCGCCCCTCGGCCGAGGAGCTGCGGGCCGCCGCGGTGCGCGCCAAGGACTTCGCGGACCGGCTGGAGGCGCTGCCGATCCGGCCCGGTTCGGTCCTCACGATCAGTGAGGCGGGACTGCTGCCCCACGACCACCTGCGGCACAGCCCGTGGAGCGGGACGTCGAACGTGCTCGCCCCGCCGCTGGACATGTGGTCGGTGGACGGCGACGAGGACGGTCCCGAGGGCCGGCGCACCGACGGTGCGGTCGTCTTCGACACCGCCTACGAGGGCCCGCCGGGGCACGTCCACGGCGGCTGCGTCGCCGGGATGTTCGACGAGCTCCTCGGGCGCTCGCAGCTGCGGGCCGGCTTCACCGGGACCCTGACCATCACCTACCGGCGGCCGACGCCCCTGCTGCGCCGGATCGACGTCTGCGCGTGGGTCGACCGCAGCGAGGGCCGCAAGCGCTGGGTCAAGGGCACCTCGACGCTCGACGGCCAGCTGCTCTGCGAGGCGGAGGGCCTGTTCATCGCACCCCGCGAGGGCGCCGACCAGGACGGCATCATCGCCAGCCTCAACCGCGTCGGCTCCTAGCCGCTCCTCCCCGCCGGGGGACAGCCCTCAGATCCAGCTGCTGAACCACATCCGGTGGTGCCAGGAGGTGTACGGGATCGTGACCGCGGCCAGTACGGGATAGAGCCACCAGAAGTTGAGGACCACGAGCGAGGTGTAGACGCCGACGGTCCCGGAGCCCCACAGCCTTCGGTTCGTGCCGGGCTTGCCGATCATCCAGCCCGCGACGATCGCCAGGCCGAGGCACAAGAACGGCACCGAGGGCAGCGCGTAGAACAGGAACATCGTGCGGTTCTTCTGGTCGCTCGGGATCCAGGCGAGGATCGACACGAGCATGAGCAGCAGGACGGACGCCGAGGCCCAGTCGCGCTTGGACAGCCAGCGGTAGACCAGGGCGAGCGTCAGCGGAACCATCGCCCACCAGAGCACCGGAGTGCCGATCGCGAGGACCTCGCGCGAGCAGCCGCCCGAGGTCTGGCAGCCGTAGACGCCCTCCTTGATGGGGGACGGGTAGTAGTAGGACACCGGCCGCTGCAGGAAGGGCCACGACAGCGGGTGCGACTGGTAGGGGTGCGACTTCACCAGTGTCTGGTGGAAGTGCCACATCTCCCAGTGGTAGTGCAGGAGCGACCGGAAGGCGTCGGGCACCAGCGGCCACGACGCGTGGTTCTCCTTGGCCCAGTTCCGGTCGTACCCGGTACTCGTCACGAACCAGCCGGTCCACGAGCCGACGTAGACCGCGACGGGCAGCACGAGGGTGGCCCCGACGAACGGGGCCGTCGTCTTGCGCAGGGTCGTCCGCCACGGTGCCCTGATGCCCGCGGCCCGGCGCGCGCCGGCTTCCCAGAAGAGCGTGAGGACGAGCATCACGGCCATCGGGTAGACCGCGCTCCACTTGGTGCCGAGCGCCAGGCCGAGCATGACGCCGGCGACCAGTCGCCACGGTCGCCGGCCGAGGCTGCCGCCTCGTGCCAGGCCCTCGTCGGTCATCTCGGCGAGGCGTTGCCGGATCTTGTCGCGGTCGACGACGAACGCCCCGAACGCGGCCAGCACGAAGAAGCAGAGGAAGACGTCGAGGGTGGCGATCCGGCTCTGCACGAAGTGCAGCCCGTCGAGCGCGAGGAACAGACCGGCCAGGCCGCCGAGCAGGGTCGACCCGGTGAGCCGCCGGCCGATGCGGATGACGAGCAGGATGGTGAGGGTGCCGAACACGGCGGCTGCCAGCCGCCAGCCCCAGGTGTTGAAGCCCATCAGCTGCTCGCCGAAGCCGATCAGCCACTTCCCGACCGGCGGGTGGACGACGAAGGCGGGGGCGGTGTCGTTGAGGGTGCAGAACCTCGCGTCGTTGCTCGTCGAGGCGTGCTCCACGCCGTACTTCATGAGCGAGTGCGAGTCGCAGGCGTAGTAGAGCTCGTCGAAGATGTCGCCCGCCACGACCTTGCCGTTGCTGAGGTTGGTGGCCGGCTGGTCCAGGCGCAGGAACCGCAGCAGGCCTGCGAGCACCGTCACGGCGAGGGTGAGCGGCCAGCCGCCCGAGCCGTCGACGAGGGGCTGGAGCCGGTCCCGCCAGCCGGGGGTGTCGAGCTCTGCAGCCGGTGCCGTCGCGAGGGTCGCCGTCATGCGCGCAACGCTACGGGACAGACTGCGTCCATGAGCCTCGTCCTCGCCGGTGTCCCCATCGGTCGCGCCGGCGACGCCAGCCCACGGCTGGTCGAGGCGCTGGCCACGGCCGACGTCATAGCCGCCGAGGACACCCGCCGGGCCACGCGGCTGTGCCGGGACCTGGACGTCACCTACACAGGCCGGCTGCTCAGCTACTTCGAGGCCAACGAGGCCGAGCGGACCCCGCAGCTGCTCGAGGTGCTGCGCGAGGGCAGGACGGTGCTGCTCGTCACCGACGCCGGCATGCCGTCGGTCTCCGATCCGGGGTTCCGGCTGGTCGCCGCCGCCGCCGCAGAAGACCTGCCCGTCACCTGCCTGCCCGGGCCGTCCGCCGTCACCACGGCTCTCGCCGTGAGCGGGCTGCCCTCGGACCGCTTCTGCTTCGAGGGCTTCCTGCCGCGCAAGGCAGGGGAGCGGCGGGCCCGCCTCGGTGAGCTGGCTGCCGAACGACGTACCGCCGTGTACTTCGAGGCCCCCCACCGGTTGGGCGCCTGCCTCGCGGACATGGCGGCCGTCCTGGGGGAGCGGCGGGCTGTCGTGTGCCGTGAGCTCACCAAGACGCACGAGGAGATCGCCCGCGGGACCCTCGCCGAGCTGGCCGAGCGGTTCTCCGGCGAGGTCCTCGGCGAGGTGACCGTCGTGGTCGAGGGAGCGGCGCCGATCACGGTCGAGACCTCGCCCGAGGAGCTCGCCCGGCTGGTCTCGGTCCGCGAGCAGTCGGGCGAACCGCGCAAGGAGGCCATCGCCGGCGTCGCCCGGGAGCTGGGAGTTCACCGAAGAGACGTCTACGACGCCGTCGTGGCCTCGAGGTCGCGACCGTGACCAAGCCGCTCATCGCCTGACCTCAGGGGCGCCCGGCGGTCAGTCGAAGCGCTTCACCAGGCGGACGTTGAGCAGCAGCATCACCGCACCGGCGGCGGCGACCACCGCGAACGCGAGACCGACGCGGCCCCAGTCGCCTCCTCCGAGCACGAGGGCCCGCATGCCCTCCATGATGTAGGTGACCGGGTTGCAGGAGGCCGCCACTTCCATCGGGTGGGTCAGCATCGCGCGCGGTGCGAAGCTCGGGGTGAGGAACAGCAGCGGGAAGAAGATCAGACCGCCGGACTGGGTCGCGGCGCTGCTGCGGGTCTTCAGCGCGATCAGCTGCATGAAGCCGGCGAACACGACCGCCCAGGCAGACGTGAGCACCAGCAGGAGCAGGAACCCTCCGACGCCGGTGGCGATGCGGACTCCCAGCAGCAGCGAGATGGCGATCATGACGGCGGTCAGGACGAGCGACTTCACGGACTCCGCGAGCAACCGGCTCATGACGAGGGCGACCCGGGACACGGGCGCCGCCCGCAGCCGGTCGAAGTAGCCCTTCTCGATGTCCTCCACGAGGAACAGGGCGGCGCTGCCGAACGAGCCGGCAACGAGCAGCGAGCTCGGCAGCTGGAAGCCGGCGTAGCCCTGGCCGTGCAGGAACGGCGTGCTCTTGCCGGGGAAGATCTTGCCTGCCTGGCCGACGTTGACGACGAGGAAGAACAGCGGGATGAGCAGCGTCGGTGCCAGCGCCTCCGGAGTGCGCCGGGCCTCGCGGAGCGCACGCCCCGTCAGGATCAGGGTCTGCTTCATGCCTGCACCTCCTCGACCTGACCGGCCACTCTCGTCCTGGTCCGCCCGGTGGCGTCGAGGAACACGTCGTCCAGGGTCGGCTCGCCGCCCCGCCGGCTCCTGAGGTCGGCCTTGAGATCGGCCGGTGTGCCCTCGAGCACGATGCGGCCGCCGTCGATGATCGCGAGGCGGTCGCAGAGCTGATCGGCCTCCTCGAGGTACTGGGTCGTGAGGAACACGGTCGTGCCGCGCGCGTTGATGCGCCGGACCTCGTCCCAGACCGTGAGCCGACTGGCGGGGTCGAGCCCGGTGGTGGGCTCGTCCAGGAACAGCACTTCCGGCTCGTGGACGAGTGCCGTCGCCAGGTCGAGACGACGCTTCATGCCACCCGAGTAGCCCTTGATCACGCGATCACCCGCCTCGAGGAGGTCGACCAGCTCCAGCTGCTTCTGGGCCAGCTCCTTCGCCTGGGAGGGGCTGCTGCCGAACAGCCGCGCCTGCAGGGTGAGCAGCTCCCGGCCGGTCTGCCGGTCGTCGAGCCCGGCCTCCTGCAGCGCGACTCCGATCTTGCGGCGGACGGCGTCGGGCTCGCGCGCCACGTCGACGCCGGCCACCGTCGCCGTACCTGCCGTGATCGTCAGCAGCGTCGTCAGCATGCGCACCGTGGTGGACTTGCCGGCACCGTTCGGGCCGAGGAAGCCGAAGACCTCGCCTGTCCGCACCTGCAGGTCGACGCCGCGGACGGCCTCGACCTCGCCGTCCTTGCTCGGATAGGTCTTCTTCAGGCCGGTGGCCTCCACTGCCCAGGTCATGCGGTCATGCAACCGCAGAGGTGGGACGGTCTGCGAGGCGCCTCGCCAGGACGGGCACGACGAGAGCTGCCGCGACGACGTGGACCAGCACCAGCGCGACCTTGGTGCTCGCGGACGCGTCCGACGTCAGGTCGGGGACGAAGGACAGGACCAGCAGCACGCCCGTGGTGCGGAGGAAGGTCGTGCGAGCGCGAGTCGCCCGACGGGTGAGCACGGAGGCGATGGCGAGCCCGACGAGCGAGAAGCCGAAGGTGAGCTGCGGGAAGGCGAGCAGCGGGATGGGCTCGCCCTTGATGTCGAAGCTGACGCCGGCCGCGCGGACGACCGCGGCGACGGCGAGGGTGGCGATCGCGGCGACGGCCGCGACCGCGAAGCCGGCCCGAGCGAGCGGTGCGGCGGTGGGGGCGTTGATCTCGTTGAGGGTGGTGGTCATGTCGTCCTCCTGCGTCGGGGTGTGCAGGTGGGGACGACGCGGGTGCAGGGAACTCATCTGCCCACCCGAGATCACTTGCCGGAATCACTAGGGTTGGCGCATGCAGCCACACGGTCACCCGGGCAACCCGTCGTGACGCGCAGGATCCTGACCGCCGTCGCCTGGCCCTACGCGAACGGCCCCCGTCACATCGGCCACGTCGCGGGCTTCGGCGTCCCGTCCGACGTCTTCAGCCGCTACCAGCGGATGGCCGGCAACGAGGTCCTGATGGTCAGCGGGACAGACGAGCACGGGACGCCGATCCAGGTGCAGGCGGACCGCGAGGGCGTCACGGCCCGGGAGCTGGCGGACCGCTACAACCGGGTCATCGCGGAGGACCTGCAGGGTCTCGGACTGACCTACGACCTGTTCACCCGCACGACGACCCGCAACCACTACGACGTGGTCCAGCAGCTGTTCCTGACGCTGCACTCAGGCGGTTACATCGTGGAGCGCACGCAGCTCTCGGCGATCGACCCCAGCACCAAGCGCGGCCTGCCGGACCGGTACGTCGAGGGCACCTGCCCGCACTGCGGGTACGACGGTGCGCGCGGCGACCAGTGCGACAACTGCGGCCGGCAGCTGGACCCGCAGGACCTCATCAACCCTCGGTCGAAGATCGACGGTGCCACACCGGAGTTCGTCGAGTCGGCGCAGTTCTACCTCGAGCTGCCGGCCTTCGCCGACCAGCTCCGGCAGTGGCTCGGGACGCGCACGGACTGGCGACCGAACGTGCTGAAGTACAGCTCCAACCTCGTCGACGAGATGGAGCCGCGCGCCATCACCCGTGACCTCGACTGGGGCGTTCCCATCCCGCTCGAGGGGTGGAAGGACCGCTCCGACAAGCGGATCTACGTCTGGTTCGACGCGGTGATCGGCTACCTGTCCGCGTCGGTCGAGTGGTCCCGCCGCACGGGTGGCTCGTGGGAGTCGTTCTGGCACGACGGGGCTGCCGACGGCTACTACTTCATGGGCAAGGACAACGTCGTCTTCCACTCGGTCATCTGGCCGGCCATCCTGCTCGGCTCGCGCGGCGGCTCGTTCGGCGACCTGGACCTGCCGTCGGAGGTGGTGTCGTCGGAGTTCCTCACGATGGAGGGCAAGAAGTTCTCCTCGTCGCGCTCGGTGGTCATCTACGTCCGCGAGGTCCTCGAGCGCTACGGCCCGGACGCCCTCCGCTACTACCTGTGCGTCGCTGGCCCGGAGAACGCCGACACCGACTTCACGTGGGAGCAGTTCGTCACCCGCAACAACACCGAGCTCGTCGCCGGCTGGGGCAACCTGGTCAACCGCGTGATGTCGCTCGTGAACCGGAACATCGGCTCGATCCCCCCTGCGGGCGATCTCACCCCGGAGGACCTCGCCGCTCTCGAGGCGTCCAAGGCCGCGTTCGCGACCGTCGGCGCTCTGCTCGCGGGCAACCAGATCAAGGCGGGCATCAACGAGTCGATGCGGGTCGTCGGGCTCGCGAACAACTACCTGTCGACGATGGAGCCCTGGAAGCTCAAGGAGCAGCCGGAGCGGCGAGCCACCGTGCTGCACGTGGCCCTCCAGCTCATCAGCGACGCCAAGACGCTGCTGACGCCGTTCCTGCCGCACGCCTCGCAGAAGGTCTTCGCGATGCTCGGCGGGTCGGGTGAGTGGTCGGGCCAGCCGGAGCTGCGCGAGGTCGAGGACCTCGACGGAGGGCCGTCGTACCCGGTGCTCATGGGCGACTACGCCTCGGCGCAGGCCGTCTGGGAGTCACAGCCGATCGTGCCGGGCACGCCCATCGGTGAGCCGGTCCCGCTGTTTACCAAGCTCGACCCTTCCGTGATCGAGGAGGAGCTGGCGCGTCTCGAGGGAGACTCCTGATGCGTGCGTCCGGAGCCCCCCGCTCGCGTCCGCTCGTCCCGGGCTCGGCGGTGTCCAGGTGAGCGGACGCAGCGGCCGGGAGGGCGAGCCGCCGCCGGCACCGGAGCCGTTGGCGGTCGCCGTTGCGGACAGCCACTGCCACCTCGACATCATGGGCGGCGACGTCCGTGCGCAGCTCGACCTCGCTGCGTCGGTCGGCATAGACCTGGTGGTCCAGGTGGGTGTGGACCTGGAGTCCTCGAGGCTGTCGGCACGACTGGCGGACCAGTACGACGAGGTGTGGGCCACCGTCGCGCTGCACCCCAACGAGGCCGGCCGCGGCGCCGCCACTCCCGAAGCGCTCACGGCCATCCGCGAGCTGGCTCAGCTCCCGCAGGTCCGGGGCGTCGGAGAGACCGGGCTCGACCACTTCCGCACCGGGCCCGAAGGGCAGGGCATGCAGGAGGACTCGTTCCGCGCGCACATCGCGATCGCCAAGGAGACCGGCAAGGCCCTCGTCATCCACGACCGCGAGGCCCACGACGACGTGCTGCGGGTCCTGCGCGAGGAGGGCGCCCCGGACGTCACCGTCTTCCACTGCTACTCCGGTGACGCCGCCATGGCGCGGGTCTGCGCCGACGCCGGCTACTACCTGTCCTTCGCCGGGCCGGTGACGTTCAAGGCCAACGACGAGCTGCGGGCGGCGGCCGCCGTCTGTCCCGAGGACCGCATCCTCGTCGAGACGGATGCCCCTTTCCTCACCCCGATGCCGTTCCGTGGACGGCCCAATGCGCCGTACCTCGTCCCACACACGATGCGCGGTCTGAGCGCCGCGCGGGCGCAGGACCTCGACGCGCTCTGCCACGCTGTCGCCGCCAACACCCGCCGCGCCTTCGCGCTCTGATCCCGATCACCTCAACGACCCTGCTGCGGGGGAGTCGGAAACACCCTTGCGCTGACTAGTCACTGAGTGCATAGTGTGCGACATGTCCGTCCCCCACACCCTGCTCGGCCTGCTCGAGGTGCAGCCACGTCACGGCTACGACCTGAAGCGCGCCTACGACGCGCACTTCGGGCACGACCGCCCGCTGAAGCCCGGCCAGGTCTACGCGACCCTCGGCCGGCTGGAGCGGGACGGCTTCGTCGTCGTCAGCGGCACCGACCGCGAGGGTGGTCCGGACCGGACGACCTATGCCGTGACCGCTGATGGGGTGACCGACCTGGACCACTGGTTCTCCGAGCCGGAGGGGCCGTCGGCCTACCTGCAGCCGGTGCTGTTCGCGAAGGTCGTGCTCGCCCTGCAGAGCGGCCGCGACGCGGCGCAGGTGCTCGACGCCCAGCGCGCGGAGCACCTCGTCGCGATGCGGTCGCTGACCGCGCTCAAGCACGGCGCCGACCTCGACCGTGTCCTCGGTCTCGACTTCGCGCTGTTCCACCTCGAGGCCGACCTGCGCTGGCTCGAGCACACCGCCGCCCGGCTCGACCGCCTCGGCAAGGAGCTCTCGCGATGACCGAACCGATGCTGACCGCGCGGGACCTGCACCTGTCCTTCGGCGCGTCACCCGCTCTCGCGGGCGCGTCGGTCGACGTGCTGCCGGGCGAGGTGCTCGCCCTGCTCGGGCCGAGCGGCTCCGGCAAGAGCACCCTGCTGCACTGCCTCGCCGGCATCCTCGTCCCGGACCGCGGCGAGGTCCGCTACCGCGGCAGCCGCCTCGACAGCCTGTCGGACGAGCTGCGGTCGGGGCTGCGGCGGACCGACTTCGGCTTCGTCTTCCAGTTCGGTTCGCTGGTCCCCGAGCTGTCGGCCGTCGACAACGTCGCGCTACCGCTGCGGCTCGGTGGGCACAGGCGGCGGGAGTCGGAAGCGCGCGCCCTCGAGTGGCTGGAGCGGCTCGAGGTCGCCGACGTCGCGCACAAGCGGGCCGGTGAGATGTCGGGTGGTCAGGGTCAGCGCGTCGCGGTGGCTCGCGCGCTCGTCTCGGGCCCGCGGGTGATCTTCGCGGACGAGCCGACCGGTGCGCTCGACTCCCTCAACGGCGAGCTCGTCATGGACCTGCTGGTCGGCGCCGCGCGTGAGCAGGGGTCGAGCATCGTGCTCGTCACGCACGAGCCGCGCATCGCGGCCTACGCCGATCGCGAGGTCGTCATCCGCGACGGCGCGCTCGCCGCTGCGGTCGTCGCGTGAGGACCTGGGGCCTCGGCCTCCGGCTCGCCCTGCAGGCGAACAGGGTCCGGCTCGTCGTCACGGCTCTTGCCGTGTCCTTCACGGTCGCCTTCCTGCTCGGCGCCCTCGGCGCCCTGCCGGCCCGGCAGGCGAAGCTCGACCGGCTCAACGCCCGCGACTTCGTCAGTGTCGACACGAACGCCTCGAAGGGCCTGAAGCACCCACCTCGCGTGACCCTCGAGACGGCCAACGGCTGGTACCGCGGGAAGCCCTTCACGGTCCGGCTCGTCGAGGCCGAGCCGGGCGCACCGAGGCCGCCGGGCCTCGACCGCTACCCCGGCCCGGGTGAGGTGATGGTGTCGCCGGACCTGCGCGCGGCGATGCAGGCCCACCCGAAGGAGCTCGCCAGCCGGGTGCCAGGCCGGGTCGTCGACCTGCTCCCGGACGCCGCCCTGTCGGGACCCCACGAGCTGTTCGCCTACGTCGGCGTCGCCAAGGTCCGCTACGGCCAGGTGGTGCAGCACTTCGGCTACCACCCGAGGAGCCAGCCCACCCCGGTCGAGCTCAAGATCGCGGCCTGGCTCGGCGCCGTGGGGCTGCTCGTCCCCGTCCTCGTCCTCGTCGGAACGGCGACCCGGCTCTCGGCCAGCTCGCGCGACCGGCGGCTCTCCGCCCTGCGGCTCGTCGGCGCGACGCCGCGACAGGCCCGCGCCATCGCGGCGACCGAGGGACTGGTCGCCGGGATCGCCGGTGTGGCAGGCGGACTGGCCTTCTTCTGGCTGCTGCGGCGCCCGGCCTGTGCGCTGCTGCCGTTCCCCGACGGGGTCTTCGCCCAGGACCTGATGCCGACCGGGCTCGAGTGGACCGTCGTCGTCCTCGGGGTGCCGCTCCTCGCCGTCACGACCGGGGTGGTCTCTCTTCGCAAGGTCGTCACCGGCCCGCTCGGGGTGCGACGCCAGGCGCCCCTCAAGAGCGTCGGCTGGTGGCGGCTGGTCCCGGTGCTGGTCGGCCTCGGGATGCTCGTCGCGATGCGCCTTCGTGCAGACCGGTGGGCTCCCGGGCACGGGATCGGCACCGGGCTGCTGCTGGGTGGTGGGGGCCTGACGGTCATCGGCCTGGCCGTCGCCGCGCCGGCGGTGTCGCGCCTCGGCGGCCGGCTGCTGTCGAGGATGCCGGGCATCAGCCCGAGCCTCGCTGCGGGACGCATCGAGTCCGACCCGACCGCCAGCGCGCGCGTCGTCACCGGCATGGTGCTCGTCCTGTTCGTCACGGCCTGGCTGCTGGCGTTCCTCCCCGTGCTGCAGGCCAACCGCGGCAGCAGCGACGCGGCGCTGCTGCAGACGCTGCCCAAGGGGCTCCTCACGACCGGTAGCGCCATCGAGCCCGTGGACCTCGGCGCGGTGCGGGCTCTGCCCGGCGTGCGCGCCGTGGTCGACCTCGGTCGTTCGACGGTCGCAGGCCCGGGGCGCAGGGACCCCGACGACGCGCACAGCGTCACGGTCGCGTCGTGCACCGCCCTCGGGCGCGCGCTCGGCCGGGACCTCGGCTGCGGGACCTCGAAGGTCCACCGCATCGGGCTGAGCGACTGGAGACCCGGCACTCGGGTCGACGTCCTGGACGCGGACAGCAGGGTGACCAGCCGGCTGGCCCTGCCCGCGGTGATCCCCACGCTCGGGTTCCCTGCCCAGCTGCTGGACGGCGGGTTCTTCGACGGTGACCTGCTCGTCGACCCGTCACTGCTGCAGGCCGACGCCGGCACGACGCGGCTCGTCATCCGCACCGACGGCACTGCGGCGGCCGTCGAGCGGGCGCGCGCCGCGCTGCCCCTGAGCCTGGCCTTCACCGCGACGACCCTCCAGGAGCAGGTGGCGACGACGGGGCAGGTCTACCTCGGCTACCTCCGGGCGGTCCGCATCGGCCTCGTCCTCGCGCTGCTGATCGGCGCGGCGTCCCTTGCCGTCACGACGGCCGACGCGGTCAACGAGCGGCGCCGCAGCCTCGCCACGCTGGTCGCCTTCGGCACCCCGCTGCGGGTGCTGCGACGCAGCGTGCTGCTGCAGATGGGGGCACCCATGCTGACGAACGTGGTGGCCGCCCTCGCGGCTGCCGCGGTGGCCAGCGCCTGCTACCTGGGCACCCTCCAGACGCAGAACGGCGAGACCTGGTCGCTGCCCTGGGGCAGCTGGGCGCTGGCAGCGCTGACCGCCGGTGTCGCCGTGCTGCTGGCCACGGCTGCGACCCTGCCGCTGGTGTCCGCGATCGGCCGGCCGGAGGCCCTGCGAGCTGAATGACAGGCGTGGAAGCCCTCGATGAGAGCGGCGTCACAGCCTGCCCGGCATCCCTGCGTGCGACCTGCGAGTTTGTGTTTCCACAGGCTGTCCACAGCCCCGCGACTGTCCACAATGTCCGGTTGGCGGATTTGGCGTGTCGGCGAGACCCCGTTACGTTCTCGAGACATCCGCCGGGGTCGGGAAGTCCCAGGCGGTACGGGGGGCCGGTTCCGTGACCGGCTCTCGCGCTGCTAGCCCCCAGCAGAGCACCGTGCCGTCACCGTGCCCGGGAAGCTCGAGCAAAGGCGTTCGTTGAGCAAGCGCTCCCTGTTCCTCCGTCCGGTCGCCCTGGCCGCCGTCGTCCTCGCCGCGTGGAGCGGCCAGGCTGCCTACGCCGCCTCTGCGAGGACGGTGACCATCACGGTCGACGGCCAGCGCTCCTCGGTCCGCACCCACGGCGCGACCGTCGGGGACGCGCTGCGCGCCGCAAACCTGACGGTGGGATCGCACGACCTGCTCGCCCCCGCGCCGAGCACCAGGTTGAGCAACCGCACGACGGTCGTCCTGCGACGCGGTCGCGAGATCACGCTGACCGTCGACGGCGCCCCGCGGCAGGTCTGGGTCACCGCGACGTCGGTGAGCGAGGCGCTCGACCAGATCGGGCTGCGCACGGCCGGCGCGCTGCTGTCGGCCGACCGGTCGCGGGCGCTGCCGCTGAAGGGCTTCTCCCTCGACATCCGCACCCGCAAGTCGGTGCAGCTGCTCGACGCCGGAAAGGTGCGTCGCATCTCGACCAACGCACTGACCGTCCAGCAGGCCCTGCACGACGGCCGGGTCACGCTCCGCTCGAGCGACAGGCTCTCGGTGCTCCGCTCGGCGCAGGTCCGCAACGGCATGGTCATCCGCATCACGCGCATCCGCGGCAGCGTCGTCGGAGAAGACGTCGAGATCCCCTTCGCCACGGAGCGCCGCCCTGACTCCTCGATGTACACCGGCACCGAGAAGGTGGTCCGCGAGGGTCGCGTCGGTGTCGTGCACCGCGTCTACAACCTCAAGTACGTCAACGGCCGGCTCGCGAAGAAGCTCCTCGCGAAGCCGTCGGTCCGCACCGCCGAGCCGATCACCGAGGTCGTCGCCTACGGCACGAAGCAGCGGCCCTACAGCGTCGCCGGTGCGGACGGCCTCAACTGGGGCGCCCTCGCGAACTGCGAGTCGGGTGGCAACCCGCGGGCCGTCAGCAGCGGCGGCAACTACCGCGGCCTCTACCAGTTCACCATCGGCACCTGGCACTCCGTCGGCGGCGACGGCGACCCCGTCGACGCCGCCTCGGGCGAGCAGACCTACCGCGCCAAGCTGCTCTACAAGCAGCGCGGCCGCTCGCCGTGGCCCGTCTGCGGCAAGTACCTGTGAGCAGGTCCCGGGACGCGGTCCTCTGACGCTCCTCACCGCCCCCGACGTCCGGCGCCTCGCCGACGCCCTGGGCCTGCGTCCGACCAAGCAGCTCGGGCAGAACTTCGTCATCGACCCCAACACCGTGCGTCGCATCGTGCGCACGGCCGGGATCGAGGCCGACGACGTGGTCGTCGAGGTCGGGCCTGGCCTCGGGTCTCTGACCCTGGGACTGCTCGAGGAGTGCGCCCGGGTCGTCGCGGTGGAGATCGACCCGCCGCTGGCGCACCAGCTGCCGGCCACGGTCGCCGAGCGGCTGCCCGAGCGGGCAGACCGCCTCGAGGTCGTGCTCCAGGACGCGCTCAAGCTCGAGGGCGTCCCCGGCCCCGCCCCGACGGCCTTCGTCGCGAACCTGCCCTACAACGTCGCGGTGCCCGTGCTGCTGCGGCTGCTGGAGAAGCTGCCGTCCCTGCAGAAGGGACTGGTGATGGTGCAGGCCGAGGTCGCGGACCGGTTGGCGGCGCCCCCCGGCTCCAAGACCTACGGCGTCCCGTCCGCGAAGGCCGCCTGGTACGCCGACGTCACGAAGGCCGGTGCGGTCGGCCGCAACGTCTTCTGGCCGGCGCCCAACGTCGACAGCGGCTTGGTGGCCTTCACCCGTCGCGAACCCCCGCCGGGCGAACGGGTCGAGGTCTTCCGGGTCATCGACGCCGCCTTCGCCCAGCGCCGCAAGACGCTGCGGGCCGCGCTCGC
>JAODNF010000445.1 GCA_025464915.1 Frankiales bacterium
GACGAGCACGTGCTCGCCTTCCACCGCGAGCTGATCGCGCTGCGCCGGTCGCGGCCGGAGCTCAGCGACGGCCGGCGCGATCGGGTCGGTGTCACGTGGGACGACGATGCCCGGTGGATCGTGATGACCCGCGGCAAGGTCGCCGTCTGCTGCAACCTGGCACCGCAGCGCCAGGCGATGGCCGTCCCCGGCAACCCGCAGGCGGTGCTGCTGGCCAGCACGCACGGCTGGACGTTCCAGGAGCAGCGCGTCGAGACAGACGGCGGTTCGGTCGTGGTGGTGGAGCTGGTCTAACCCCGGTTGAGGGTGTCGTACGCCTTGTCGCCCTTGCCGAGCTCCTCGCCGCCCTGCCGGCCGCCGTCGTCGTCCTCCTTCTCGGCCTGGAACACGACGTCGCCCTGCGGCAGGCTGATGCGGTTGCCGTGGATGAGCACCGTCTCGGTGACGGGCCCGCCGTCGACGACGACGGTGTCGAGCCCGCGCAGCGTGACCCGGCCCTCGGGCTCGACCACGACTTCGGCGACGACCGGCTCGCCGAGCCGGGTGACGCCCACCTCGAGCAGGATCTCCTGCGGATAGGGGTCGGAGGACTGGTGCTGACCGCCGGCCAGCGGAACCAGGCGCGGGGTGCCGGGGATGCTCATGATCGACGTCTACCCCGGGGCAGGATCTGCCACACGTTGACAGCGACCTCCCAGCCTCGTGAGAGAGAGTAGGGAGCATGAGCCCCACCCGCAGACCCACCGCTGCCCCCGGCGAGCTGCTCGACCGCGTGCTGACCGAGGTCAGCAGCGTCGTCGTCGGCCAGGACCTCATGATCGAGCGGATGCTCGTCGCCCTCCTCGCCCGCGGGCACTGCCTGCTCGAGGGCGTCCCGGGCGTCGCCAAGTCGCTCGCCGTGGACACCCTCGCGAGAGCCACCGGCGGAACCAGCGTCCGCATCCAGTTCACGCCCGACCTGGTGCCGAGCGACATCATCGGCACCCGCGTCTACCGGCCGTCGCAGGAGGACTTCGACGTCGAGCTTGGTCCGGTGTTCGCCAACCTGGTCCTCGCGGACGAGGTCAACCGCGCGCCCGCCAAGGTGCAGTCCGCGCTGCTGGAGGTGATGGCCGAGCGGCAAGTCTCGCTCGCCGGGACGACGTATCCGCTGCCCAGCCCGTTCGTCGTCTTCGCCACCCAGAACCCGCTCGAGTCCGAGGGCGTCTACCCGCTGCCGGAGGCCCAGCTCGACCGCTTCCTGATGAAGGTCGATGTGCCGACGCCGTCGATGGAGGAGGAGCTCGAGATCGTCTCGCGGATGTCGGTGGACCCGCCCCGGGCGGAGGAGGTCATCAGCCTCGAGGAGCTGGTGCGGCTGCAGTCGGCCGCCGACGCCGTCTACGTCCACGAGGCCGTCGCCGAGTACGCCGTCCGGATCGTGATGGCCACCCGCGAGCCGCACCAGTGGGGCGTGCCGGAGCTCGCCCCGCTGGTCGTGCACGGCGCCTCGCCGCGCGGCAGCCTCGGCCTCGTTGCCGCGGCGCGCTCGCTGGCGCTGTTGCACGGACGCGACCACGCGCTGCCGGAGGACGTCGCCTCGGTCGCGGTGGATGTGCTGTCGCACCGCCTCGTACTCACCTACGACGCGATCGCCGACGGGGTGCCCCGCCGCCGGCTGATCGAGCGGGTGCTGGAGAAGGTGCAGCCACCGGCCGAAGCCCCCTCGATGTACGACGACGGCGCGGCATGACGGCTGCCGCCTTCCTCACGACGGGCGCCCGCGCGAAGCGGCTCTACCTGGAGGTGTCGGCCAAGGTCGACGGCTACCTGCACGGCGAGCACCTCGGCATCCAGGTCGGTCCCGGCGGCGACCCGGCAGAGGCTCGGGTCTACGCCCCCGGCGACGACGTGCGCCGGATGGACTGGGCCGTTCTCGCCCGCACCGGCGAGCCGCACGTGCGCACCACCACGGCGCAGCGCGAGCTCGAGACCACGTTCGTCGTCGACCTCACGCCCTCGATGGGCCTCGGCACCCGCAAGCAGCTCAAGAAGGAGCTCGCACTCACCGTGGTCGCGGCCTTCGGCCACCTGGCCTCGGGCCCCGGTGACCGGATCGGCGCGGTCGTTCTGACCCGCGACGGCGTCCGCCGGCTGCCCTCGCGGGCCACCGCCACGGCCGCGCCCCACCTGCTGTCGGTGCTGGACCGGATCGAGCCGGGCGAGGGGCCCGGACCGAGCCTCGGTGCCGCGCTGCAGGCGGTCCCGATCCAGCGGCGCGGCCTGATCGTGGTCGTGTCGGACCTGCTCGGCCCCCGCGACTGGGAGAAGCGGATGCAGCTGCTCGCCGCCCGCCACGACGTCGTCGTGGTGCACGTCAGCGACCCGCTCGAGCAGGAGCTGCCGGCCGTCGGACTGCTGCGGGTCCGGGACCCCGAGAGCGGCCGCTCCCTCGACGTCCCGACCGGCAGCCGCTCGCTGCGGGACGCCTACGCGAAGGCTGCGATGGCGCGCCAGGCGTCGGCCGCGCAGGCCGTGAAGGGGACAGGATCGGCGTACCTGCCCCTGTCGACGCGTGATGACTGGCTGCGCGAGCTCTCCCGGTTCCTCAGCCTGCGCCGCAGGGTGCGGGCGGCCCGCAGGGTGGCCGGCCGATGACCTTCTCGCTCCCCCGCCACTGGCACTTCGGGGAGGAGCCGCGGCTGCTGCTGCTGCTCGCCGTCGCTGCTCTCGCGGCCCTCTACGTGTCGCTGCAGCTCAGGCGGTCCACCTTCGAGACACGGCTGTCGGACGTCGACCTGCTCGCGTCGGTGCTCCCCAAGCGCCCCGGTTGGCGCCGGCACCTGCCGGCGTCCCTGCTGATCCTCACCCTGGCTGCCCTGACCACCGGCTTCGCCAAGCCGTCGGCAGACGTGAAGGTCAAGCGCGACAAGGCGACGGTCATCGTCGCGCTGGACGTCTCAGCGTCGATGACGGCCACCGACGTGTCCCCCTCGCGCATCGAGGCCGCGAAGACGGCTGCGGAGCAGTTCGTCCGCGGCCTGCCCGCGACGTTCTCGGTGGGCCTGGTCGCCTTCAGCGGCACGGCCGCCCTGGTCGCTCCCCCGACGACGGACAGGTCCTCGGTCGCCGGCTCCATCGAGGCCCTGCAGCTCGGCGGCGGTACGGCCATCGGGGACGCTGTCATCCAGGCGGTGCGGGCGGCGCAGGCGGTCCAGGCCTCCGGCAACAAGGCGCCGGTGCGGATCGTGCTGCTGTCCGACGGCGGCAACACCGTGGGACAGGCCGTGAGCTCCGGTGCCGCCGCCGCCGTCCAGGCCGGGATGCCGGTGACGACGATCGCCTACGGCACGCCGGACGGCTACATCGAGGTCCGCGGGCAGATCATCCCGACGCCGGTCGACCAGCCCACGCTCGAGGGACTGGCGCGGACCACCGGCGGCCAGCACTACCAGGCGCTGAACGAGAAGGAGCTCAAGCAGGTCTACAAGTCCATCGCCAAGGAGGCGGGGACCACGACCAAGCGCAAGGACATCTCCAGCTGGCTCACGGGTCTCGCGCTGCTCCTCGGCATCGCCGCCGCCGGCGCCTCCCTCATCTGGTTCCGCGTGCTGCCCTGACAGCCGCGAATGGCTACAGCACTTCGACTTTCAGCCCCGAAAGCGAAGTGCTGTAGCCACTCGCGCGGAGGGTCAGCGGCGCGGGAGGATGACGTCGTAGGTGGTGGTCTGGCCGCTGTTCACGTAGAGGTCGTGCTCGACCAGGCTCTTCCCGACCTGGATGCGGACGTGGTAGCCGAGGTCGTTGCCGAGCTGGCACAGCTGCAGCTGGTAGATCCCGTTCGCCTCGGTCAGCGTGGTGACGCGGGTCGGGCACTGCGGCGTGCTGCTGATGTCTCCCGCAGTGGCCCGCGTGATGGTCACGGTCGCGCCCGCGATGGGAGCACC
>JAODNF010000469.1 GCA_025464915.1 Frankiales bacterium
ACCTGCACCGCGCCCTGAAGGTCGCGGAGGAGCTCGTCACCGGCGAGGTGCTCGTCAACGGCGCCACGAACCTGCGGGTGCAGCGGCCGTTCGGCGGCATCGGCATCTCCGGCTTCGGCAAGGAAGGCGGCCGGGCCGGCTTCGAGGAGTTCCTGCGCTACAAGTCCGTCGGCATCGCTTAAGCAGAAGGAGATCACAGACATGGCTGGACTCGAGGGCAAGGTCGCTTTCATCACCGGTGCCGCGCGCGGACAGGGCAGGGCGGAAGCCGTGCGCCTCGCCGCGGACGGCGCGGACATCCTGGGCATCGACATCTGCGAGGACATCGCGTCGATGGACTACCCCAACGCCACCCTCGCCGAGCTGGAGGAGACCAAGAGCCTGGTCGAGGCGCAGGGACGCAAGTGCTTCGTCAGCAAGGCCGACACCCGGGACCTGGCCGGGCTGCAGAGGGCCTTCGACGAGGGCCTGTCGTTCCTCGGGCGCGTCGACATCGTGATCGCCAACGCCGGCATCGTGCGGCTCTCAGACGCCGACCCCGCCGACGACGTCGCCGTCTGGCGCGACATCGTCGACGTCAACCTCACCGGCACCTGGAACACCGTCAACGTCGCCCTGCCGACCCTGCGCTCGCAGGGCACGGGCGGTGTCATCGTCATCACCAGCAGCAGCGCGGGTCTGCGGGCCACCCCCATGCTCCGGACCGGAGCCGTGGCCTACACGTCGACGAAGACGGCTCTGGTCGGGCTCATGAAGCAGCTCGCGGGGGCGCTGGCTCCGGAGAGCATCCGGGTCAACACCGTCCACCCGACCGGCGTCGCCACGGGCATGACCATGAACGCCGCGATGGGCAAGCTCTTCGAAGCTGCTGCTCGCGGCGAGGAGCCGGGCATGGCGACCATGCAGAACGCCCTGCCCATCGAGATCCTCCAGCCCGAGGACATCGCCAACGCCGTCGCCTTCCTGGTGTCGGACCAGGCGGCGTACATCACCGGCACCGCCCTTCCGGTCGACGCCGGGTTCTGCATCCGATGACCACGGCTCCCACCTGCCCGGTCAGCAAGGACTTCCGCTTCATCGGCACCGGCGCCTTTCCCGCCGGGTTCAAGCGGTACGACGAGCTGCAGGAACAAGGACCGCTGCTGCGCGTCGACGAGCCGGACGGCAGCTACTGGGTCGTGCTCGACCGCGAGCTCGCCGTGCAGTCGCTGCAGGACACCGAGACGTTCTCCAGTGCCGCCATCACCCCCCTCGACCCGAACCCCGCCGTCCGGATGATCCCCGTCCAGCTGGACCCGCCGGAGCACGGCAAGTGGCGAAGCCTGCTGGCCAGCTACTTCGCGCCGCGCCGGATGCCCTACCTCGAGGGCAAGATCCGCGAGCGCTGCACCGAGCTGCTCGACGACATCGTCGACCGCGGCAGCTGCGACTTCCTGCAGGACTTCGCCATGAAGTTCCCGACCACCATCTTCCTGGAGGTCGTGGGGCTGCCCGTGGAGGAGATGCCCCAGTTCCAGCAGTGGCTCGCCGCCATGGTGCACCCGGACGACGAGGGCAACCTCGACCGCGACGCCCTCATCACAACGATGTTCACCGTCATGGGGCGGTTGCAGGAGGTCGTCGCCGAGCGCCGGGCCAATCCGGACCCCGAGGCGCAGGACATCATCAGCCACGCAGCCACCTGGGTGGTCGACGGAGAGCCGGCCAAGGACGACGACATCCTGTCCTGCCTGCTGCTGCTGTTCCTCGCAGGCCTCGACACGGTCGCGAACGAGCTGACCTACGCCATGCTGCACCTCTGCACTCATCCCGAGGACCGGTCGAGGATCGCCAGAGACCCGAGCCTCGCGCCCGCTGCGGTGGAGGAGCTGCTGCGCGCGTTCTCCATCCCGGAGGTCGCCCGCAAGGTCACGCGTGACACCGAGCTGGCCGGCCAGCACATCGCCGCCGGCGACATGGTCCTGTTCCCGCTCATGGCCATGAACCGCGACAGCAAGCACGTCGAGTGCGCGCGCGAGGTCGTCCTCGACCGCGCGGACCCGCCGGTGCACTACGCCTTCGGTGCCGGCCCGCACCGCTGCGTGGGCTCCCACCTCGCCCGCACCGAGATGACGGTGTTTCTGCAGATGTGGCACGAGCGGGTGCCGGACTACTGGCTCGACACCGATCAGCCGCTGCGCGAGCACTGGGGCTCCATCCACGGCATGAAGACCCTTCCCCTGCGGTGGGCCCCGCGGTGAGGGTTGTCGTCGACAGAGCCAAGTGCACGGGACACGCTCGCTGCCACGCCGTGTCGGCAGAGCTCTTCCCCCTTGATGACGACGGCTTCGTCGACCTGGGGCCGGACGGCGCCGCCGTCACGATGGATGCGCAGGAGACCGCGAGAAGAGGCGTGAAGGCCTGTCCAGAACGGGCCCTCGGCCTGACCGCGTGAGCGCTGTCGGGACGGTCGCGAAGGTCGGCTGGGCCCTCTCGCCGTGGGCGCCCGCCCCGGCGCCACGCAGCGCCGCCGCTGTCGACGCCGCGTGGTTGGAGAAGCAGCTCGGCGGGAGCACGCCCGGAGCGGCGCTCCTCGGCCTCGATGAGCTCGGCGGCCACGCGGGAACGACGGACCGGCGACGCGTCAGGCTGCACTGGAACACCGCGGGTGAGGCCGGCCAGCTTCCTGAGCACCTGTTCCTGAAGGGCACCGCGCCGTCCGCCAAGAACCGGACCATGGTGTCCGCGCTCGACATGGCCGTGAACGAGGTGCTCTTCTTCGAACGGGTCCGGCCGGCACTCGGGGACCTGGCACCCGTGGTTCACGCTGCGCACGCGGGCAAGGGCGCCCGGCACCTGCTCGTCATGGACGACCTCGTCGCGCAGGGGGCAACCCCCTACTCGGCCGCAGACGACTGCTCTGTCGAGCACGCCCGCGCCATGATGGCGACCCTGGCAGAGCTGCACGCCACCTTCCAGGACAGCCCGCGCTTCAGCACGGACCTCGCCTTCGTGCGCCCGATGACCTCGCGTCCTGGCGCTGCTGCTCTGCGCCTCACCATGCGTCGGGTCCGCTCGTGGTTCCTGCGCGAGCCGGACAAGCGTCCGTTGCCGCCCGCGGCCACGCGGATGCTGGAGCTGCTGCAGGCTCACGATCGGGCTCTCTACGCAAGCTGGGAGCACGGCCCGTTGACCCTCCTGCACGGGGACTCGCACCTGGGCAACACCTACCGGACAGCCGACGGCCGAGCAGGGCTGCTGGACTGGCAGGTCGTCTGGCGCGGCCGCGGCATCCGTGAAGTCGCCTACTTCCTCGGCACGGGCGTTCCTATCGAGCTGCGGCGAGGTCACGAGCACGAGCTGATCGAGCTCTACCTCGACGGGCTCGGCAAGCACGGTGCGCCGCACATCCCGACGGTGGAGCAAGCTTGGGCCGACTACCGCTTCTTCCTCTTCGACGCATGGGACTCCGCCAGCATCTGCCAGATGTGGCCGGGCCTCCAGACGCCTGAGAACGTGGCCCGGAGCTGCGAGCGCGTCAACGCAGCGGTCGAGGACCTCGAGGTCGACGCAGCCGTCCGGCAGGTCGTGGCCCGGCTCTGACTCACGCCAGCGTCCAGCCACCGTCGAGGACGAGAGCCTGCCCGGTCACGTACGACGCCGCTTCGGAAGCGAGGACGAGCAGTGGACCGTCCAGCTCGTCCTCTCGACCACTCCGCTCCGTGAGGGCTTACGGTGGCGGCGACAGGGTGAGGGCCCGGCACACGAACGACCACAGGACCGGTATGCCGTTCTCGCTGTCCATCGGCGTCCCGGACTGTGCCTGCAGCAGCACGGTGCGGGTGAGCAGCAGGACCAGAGCCGCGTCCGATCGTGGCTGGACATGCGGGTGACCACTGGACCGCAGCCGGTCCAGCGCCTCGATGAGCGGTTCGAGCAGCAGGCCCACAGCGTGCAGGAAGCCCTCCGGATGCGCTCGCCGCACCTCCTGCCAGTCCATGGCAAAGGCCGCTTCCACGGCAGCCCGACCAGGGTCCGCAGCGGGCACCAGCATCAGGTGCAGCCACGCCTTCAGCGCCAGCAGCGGGTCCGGGCACGCTGTCAGGACCTCGCGGCTGCGCTGAGCCAGCGCCGCGTAGTGCTGCTCCATGAGCTCCCGAAGCAGGTCTTCCTTGTCCTCGAAGTGCCGGTAGAAGGCCCGAGTCGACAGATGGGACTCGGACAGCACCGTCTTGATCTTGAACCCGTTGGGACCGGATCGCTCCAAGATCGCCCGTGCCGAGACGAGCAGTCGCTCCCGCTCGTCAGGCAAGAGTCCAACCGCCGTCGACGACGAGGACCTGCCCCGTGACGTAGGACGAAGCGTCCGAGGCGAGGAAGAGCAGTGGTCCGTCGAGCTCGTCCTCGCGGCCCGACCTGCCCAGCGGGGTGCGCCGTGCGACGAAGAGCTCGCCCTTGTCGCCCTCGAGGAACGCGCCCGTTCCTTCCGAGGGGAAGAACCCCGGGGCGATGGCGTTGACCCGCACCCCCGCCGGACCCCACTGGCAGGCGAGATCCCGCGTCAGGTGCGCGAGCGCTGCCTTTGACGCCGAGTAGGCGGCATTCGGGAGCGGCCACGCAGTGACCTCGCCGTAGATGGACGTGATGTTGATGATCGAGCCGCTCCCCGCGGACACCATCGCCCCACCGACGCGCTGCGCAAGGGCGTACGCGCCGACGAGGTTGACCTCGAGCACCCGACGGAAGTCGTCAAGGTTCTCCTCGAGCGCCGGCACGGGGTCGCCGTACCCAGCGTTGTTCACCAGCACGTCGATGCGGCCGTGCTGTTCCAGCACCTGCGCGACGACCGCCGCTGGCGGTCCTGAGACGTCGAAGGCGATCCCCGCGAAACCAGGCAGCTCTTGCTCGAGCTCGCGCAGCCGGTCTTCGCGCCGGGCGAGCCCGACCACGATCGCACCCGCCGCGTGCAAGGTGCGGCAGAAGCGACGCCCGAGGCCGGAGGAGGCACCCGTCACGACCGCGACCCGACGGTCGACGCTGAAGGGGCTCATGGAATGACCTCGGCATGGGCGGCACGCACTCGCTCAGGCACGGCTGGATGGCCGACCCCGAGCACGAGGTTCTGCTTCCCGACCACGTGCACCTCCAACAGCGCAATCATCCACCTGTTTCGACAGTATCGCTGCACCGGGCCGCAAAGCGAAAACGTCGTTCTCCGAGGAGCCGGAGGTGATCGCGCGGCAGTGACGAAAGTTGCAGAGCCGTCTCATCCCAAGGAGTCCCCGTGCGTCGCGCTCTGGCCGTTGCCATCCTCTGCAC
>JAODNF010000488.1 GCA_025464915.1 Frankiales bacterium
ACGGAGGAGTGACTCGGCCTCGCCGCGCTTGCACAGCGCGAGGTCCTCGATCCAGTCGAGCTCCAGCGCCGTGGACAGGTCGTAGACCTCGGCGAGCGACACGTCCTCGGGACCGATGCCTGCCTCCTCGTAGGCGGCGTGCGCGATGGAGTCCTTGAAGCCGATCGGCGGCGCCGCGACGACAGCCGTCGAGTCCGTCGCGAAGTTCGGCATCTCGATGGTGGTCTGCGGGTAGCGCGGGGTCACCGTCGAGATCGCCTTGATGCGCACCGGCTCGGCGATGCCCTTGCTCTTGGCGTAGTCGACCGAGGTGAGCACGATCGCCGCGCCGCCGTCGGAGGTGGCGCAGATGTCCAGCAACCGCAGCGGGTCCGCGACGACCGGGGAGGCTGCGACGTCCTCGACGCTGACCTCTTTGCGGTAGCGCGCATAGGGGTTCGACAGCCCGTGCCGGGCGTTCTTGACCTTCACGGCGGCGAAGTCGTCCTGGGTCGCGCCGTAGAGGTCCATCCGGCGGCGGGCGTAGAGCGCGAAGTAGGCCGGGTTCGTCATGCCGATCAGACGGAAGCGCAGCCAGTCGGGGTCGTCCCACCGCTCCCCCGCGTTCGGCGCCAGGAAGCCCTTCGGCGTGGTGTCGGCCCCGACCACGAGGGCCACGTCGCACAGACCGGCGAGGATCCGCGCACGAGCGGTGTCGAGCGCCTGGGCGCCGGTCGCGCAGGCGGCGTACGAGGTGGCGACCCTCGCCCCGTTCCACCCGAGCGCCTGGGCGAAGGTCGCGCCCGCGACGTACCCGGCGTAGCCGTTGCGGACCGTCTCGCCACCGACCACGAGGTCGACGTCGGTCCACGGGATCCCGGAGTCGGCCAGCGCAGCGCGGGCGGCGGCCACGCCGTACTCCTGGAAGGGGCGGCCCCACTTGCCCCAGGCGTGCATGCCCACGCCCATGACGGCGACGTCGTGGCTCATCCCGAGGCTCCTTCGGTGACGGGCTTCCAGCGCCAGATGGTGCGCTCGCCCTCCTCGTCGGTGTAGACCGGCTCGACGACCAGCTCGACCGGAGAGCCGACCCTCACGTCGCGCACGCCGTACCCGGCGGCCAGCTGGCCCAGGACCGTGAGGCCCTCGGGAAGCTCGACGGCGGCGAGGGCGAACGGCACGTAGGGGTCGCTGGCCGGGATGTACGGCGGCGGCGGCTGGTACTGGGCATCGGTGTAGGACCAGACGGTGCCGCGGTTGGAGAGCGCGAGCTCCTCGAACTCGGTGCCGTCGCAGGCCGGGTTGCCGCAGAAGCTCTTGGCCTTGGGGAACGCGATCGTGCTGCACGTCGTGCAGCGCGACCCCAGCAGTGCCGGCTCGGGCTCCGCCCGGAACCAGCCTGCGATCGCCGGTGTGCCCATGCCTGTCGACCTCCTACTAGAACGTGTTCTCAGTCTGGCACGGCGCCGTGCCCCGCTGCCGTGCGGGTTGCCGTGCGGGTGCTGCTGGCGTGGAGGCGCTTCGCCGCGACCGGCGGCTGGGTCAGACGCGCAGCGGCAGGGCCGTGCAGGAGTCGCTGACCTTGTCATAGACCGTGTTCTGGACAGCGGCGGCCAGCTCGTGGTCGACGCAGGTCCCAGTCGACGTCGAGAAGACCCACGACTCGTGGCTGGCGCCGAGGACGCCCGTGATGCCCACGACCGGGCCGCCGGTCGACATGGTGTCGCGCAGCGAGCTCGTGACGGTGCTGCCGGCCGAGGTGGTGCTGGTGTCCTGGTCGTCGGTGAGGGTCCACGTCGGCCCGGTGCGCAGCAGGGAGTAGGCGCTGGACTGGCTCGACCGCCCGCCGTCGCTGCGGGTGGTGGACGACGTCCAGGTCCAGGTCGCCCTGACGTCGAGCGCGGCGTCGACGGCGTCGTTCGTCATGTCCTGGACGACGGTGACGTCGGTGCGGCTGCCGCCGGGGGGTCGCAGCCAGCCCTCGGTGACCAGGCGGTGGGCGCTGGTGGTCCGGTCCGACAGGCTGTCGCCCTGGACGCCGAGGGTCGTGCTGTCCGGCTGGGCCGCACCCGTGGAGCTGACGAGAGCGCCCTGGGTGCGGCCCTCGTCCTGGTGGTTGGTCGTGACGAGCAGGTTGCCGCCGAGGAACCAGTACCCGTCGCAGCCGCCCTGGCCGAGCACGGCGATGTCGATGCGGTGGCTCGCGTCGTCGGTCAGCTCGCCGACGAACGGCGTCAGGTCGAAGCGGTAGGGGCGCAGGTCGAGAGCGCGTGGGGACGGGATCGGCCGCCAGAAGTCTGGACCGTAACCACCCGTGTACAGGGTCGGGTAGACCGGCGCGATGCCGGCCAGCCGGCCGTCGACGCTGATGCTGACCTCGCGGTAGGGGATCCCACCGGACGCGCAGGCGAACGGCGCGTTCCACCAGTCCTCCTCCTCGGCGCCGTGGCCGGAGGCGAACACCTCTCCCGTGAGCGCGGTCGTGTTGCGCGGGACCGTCACGCTGCTGGTGAGCGGCTTGCCGCCGCTGCGGGTCGGCAGCCCCTTGTCGACGCCGGGGCTCAGGCCGAGGACCGCGTCCGGCGCGACCGCGGCCGGCGCCCTCGCACCGGTCGCGTAGAAGGTGAAGCTGAGCGTCCCGTAGAAGTCGCCCGTGTAGGTGCCGTCGGTCTGGTTGCCGATGATGAAGTAGGTCGGTTGCCGGCTGCTGAGGACCGAGGCGTAGTCGGTGACGTCCCGCTGGATCGACCAGTCCGTCTCACCGGACTCGCCCTCCGGCGTGGTCAGGTGCAGGAGGGTGACGCCGCCGACCAGGACGTCACCGATGCGGTCGAACTGGGTCCCGGTCCGGACCGTCGCCGACATCGTCATGACGACCTTGGCCCACGGACCGGAGCAGGACGGGACGTAGTCGCCCGTGAAGGGCGCGTCCGAGCCGTAGGCCGTGTTGTGGAAGCGGAAGTCCTTGACCACCGTCACGGTGCACGCGCGGGTGGCCGGGATGCCGGTGACCATCTCGCCGTGGACCTGCGGGTAGGGGCCGTTCAGGGGGTCCGTGACGCCCGCCGACGACGTACCCGAGAGCAGGGCGAGGCTGGCTGCGGCGGCGAGCAGGACGCGACGGGGGTTGAGCACCGTGTCCTGTTCGACACCGGCCGCGGGATTCCTGTCGTCTACCGGCGGCGCAGGCGGCGCAGCGCGAGCAGCCCGACGGCACCGCCGACGAGCTGCTTGGCGTGCGGCTTGGCCGCGTTCACCACCGGCTGGGCCTTGCCGATCCCGACCAGGATGCCGTTCTGCACCTTGGGCGGAGCCGCCATGAACGCCTTGGTCCCCAGCTCGTTGGCCTTCGCCTGCACAGACATGTGTCGCCCTTCGTCGTCAGTGGAGCGACAACCTAGCCCGACCGGTCAGCGCAAGGTCACGAGCTCGGTGATGTCGTCGCGCGGCAGGTCGCCGTCGACGGTCGCGGACACCCAGGTCTCGAGCAGCTCGACCCGACCGCCGTAGGTCGACATGAACGCGGTGTCGGCCGCGTCCCTGCCGGTGCTGATGCGGACCAGGGTGCTGCGCGGTGCGAGGGCGGTCGCGTCGACGACGTACCAGCTGTCCCCGATGGCTGCCTCAGCGACGGCGTGGAAGTCCATGGGCGACAGGCCCGGCGCGTAGACGGCGACCAGCCGCGCCGGCACGTCCCTCGCCCGCAGCAGTGCCGTGACGAGATGGGCGTAGTCCCGGCAGACGCCCTCGCGGGCCAGCAGCGTCTCGACGGCGCCGTCCGTCGGGCGGCTGGCTCCCGGGACGTACGTCAGCCGGGTGCCGACCCAGGAGGACACGGCCGTCAGCAGGTCGTGGGGGTCGCTGATGCCCTCGAACTCGGCGGCAGCGACAGCCGCGAGCCGGTCCGACTCGGCGTACCTGCTGGGT
>JAODNF010000413.1 GCA_025464915.1 Frankiales bacterium
CGAGCGACAGCGCGATGTTGACCGACTGCTCGACCAGCACGACAGCGGTCCCCTCGGCGTTGATGGCGCGGACCATGTCGAGCAGCTGTCCCACGATCACAGGGGCCAGCCCGAGTGAGAGCTCGTCGATCAGCAGCAGCTTCGGCTGGAGGATGAGTGCCTTGCACAGCCCCAGCATCTGCTGCTCGCCACCGGACAGGGTGGCTCCCAGAGAGGTCTTGCGCTCCTCGAGTCTGGGGAAGGTGGCCAGGCAGCGCTCGATGGCCTCGTCGACCCGCTTCTTGTCGGCGCCGAGGGTGTACGCGAACCCCTTGAGGTTCTCCACGACCGTCAGGCGGCCGAAGACCGAGTGCCCGCCGGGGATCTGGGTGATCCCGAGCGGGACCCGGCGTTCGGCGTCGAGGTAGGTGATGTCGTTGCCGGCGAGGCGGATCGTGCCGGACTGCGGGAGTCCGATGCCGGAGATGGCCTTGAGCAGGGTCGACTTGCCTGCGCCGTTGGTGCCCAGGAGCGCCACCATCTCGCCTTCGTCGACCGTGAAGTCGACGTCGAAGAGCACCTGCAGCTGGCCGTAGGAGAAGTTGACGCCTCTGGCGGTGAGCATCGGAGGTCGGCCGCCCTGGCGCTTGAACGCGGTCAGGTCCTCTTCCTCGATGATGCCGTCCACCATGCGGTCGATGTCCTGGTCGACGAACTGGCGTGCTGATCGCAGGATCAGGCCTCCGATGAGCCCGGGGATCAGCAGCGAGATGATGCTGCCGGTGACGCCGTACTCGGAGTCGACGCCCGAGAGCAGCAGCAGGCCGAGGATGCTGCCGGAGGCGAGGAACAGCCCCACGAGTGCGGCCGCCTGAGAGCGCTGTCTGGCGTCCACGATGGAGAGCACGACCCCGTTCAGCCCCGGGAGGGTGATGCCGATGAACAGCGTGCCGAGGCCGAAGAAGATCACCATTCCGATGAAGAACGGGCTGAGGGCGCCGATGGCGATGCAGACCACGGCCAGCATGACGACGAGGCCGATGCGTCCGACGACGTTGGCCGGGTCCTTGGCGAAGTCGTTCTCGCCGACCTTGCCGTAGGCGATGAGCCCGACGATGGCGATGGCGTAGCCGGCGGCGATGACCAGTCCGCGGCCCGATGCCGTGAGGTGCCAGCGCTGGAGCAGGAACGTCGAGAGGAAGGTCGAGTACGGGATGGTGAGCATCCCGAAGACGAGGAAGCCGACGCAGAGCCGCTGCAGCGTGGGGATCAGCAGCAGGCGGCGGAAGACCTCGAAGAAGCCCAGGTCGGTCTCGCTGGCCTCGGTCGGCGTGGAGTGGTCCTGGGCCGCGATGTCGGCGTGCAGCACCTCGGTGTCGAACTGACCTGCCCGCGGGTCCTTCAGGCGCAGGGCGAACAGCGAGCCGGCCAGGGAGACCAGGCCCAGGCCGAGGAAGTCGCCGCGCCAGGTCAGGTGCAGCGGCCCGGACATGATGGCGACGAGAAGGGGGGCGGCGAGGTACCCGGCGGCGGCGACCGAGGTGTAGCCCGAAAGGACCCGGATGCGGGCGGCCGGCGGGTAGCTGTCGGCGATCATGGGGGAGTGAAGCGCGAGGACGCTGCCGGTGGACAGACCGTCGAGGAAGAGCACGGCGAGCAGCGCCACCAGCGAGGTGACGAAGCCCGTCAGGAGGGTGACGGCGCTCCAGACGAGCGCCGTCGCGAGGCACAGGACGGCACGCTTGCCGGTGAGCTTCTTGGCCAGCGCAGCCATGGGCACGGGGGCTGCGACCTGCGCGATGAACTGCAGGGCGCGTGCGCCACCGATCACTCCGAGGGAGAGCCCGAGGGCGTTGCTCACGTCCGGCGTCAGGACGACCAGCGCCTGGCCCTGGAAGACGTCGACGAAGCCGAGCACTCCCAGCGCGACGACCGGGTAGAGCGAGACGTCGGCCTCCTTGAGGATGGGACGGAGTGGCTCGGCCTTCTCCGCACCGCCGTTCAGACCCAGGGTGGCGCGGGCCGCTTGCCTGCGCTCGTCAGCGACCCGACCTCCCAGGACGACCTCCGGTGCCAGCTCTGGCGGCGGAGGCGTGGCGACGGTCGTCATGAGGTGCCCCCGTTGTTGATTGCGTGCAGGTCGAACGACCGGGTCCACGCGCTCTCCGACTCGCGCTTTCCGGACGCGTCCAGCAGCACGATCGTCACGGTGTGGCGCTGGCGCTTGTCCGTGTCGTACGCGATGTCGGGGATGCTCTTGAGGATGATCGAGGTCGCCGGCGTCCGGTAGATGTTCTTGGCGTTGAGCAGCGGCTCCACCGAGCCCGCAGCGGTGTTCGGTGGGACGAGGGAGCGGACGGTCTGGCCGACCTTGATCGGTGCGGTGTCGACGAAGACGGCGTACTGGGCCGAGTCCGGTCCAGTCGCGTAGTCCTTCATGGACCAGCTGAGCTTCACGGGGACCGTGGTCAGTGCGTCGGCCTTGGGCGAGGTGAACGACAGGCGCCGGTCCTGCCTGAACTCAAGGCCCGAGCACCCCGTGATCGAGACCGCTGTCGCCGTAGCGGCCAGCAGCGCGGTGCGAGACCGCGTCATCGCGGGGATCGGCTCGCGACCGCGTCGCTGGCGACGGCGTCGACAGCGGCGAGGAACGCCAACGTCTCCGTGTTAGCAGCATCGGCCGCGGCCACGAAGTAGTTGTGACCGGCATCGACGAAGGTGACGAGCCGCGCTCCAGGGATCGTGGCAGCGATGTCCTGGCCGGAGGCGTAGGGGACCGTGGCATCTGTCGTTCCGTGCAGGACGAGCGTCGGTAGCTCGAGAGCGGCGACGCGGGCCTTGTCGACGGCGTAGTCCGCAACCGCGTTCGCCTGGGCTCGCACGCCGTCCCAGTCGAACCTCTCCTGCTTCATCATCGCGAGGTCCTGGGCCACAGCCTCCTTGCCCGCTGCCTTGCCGTACGCCTTGGTGCCGAGTCGCGCCAGCAGCGATGCGGGCAGCCGCTTCAGGACCGCGTACTGGAGCGGCTTGATGCGCGGTGCTGCCTGCGTCTTGATGGCCGTGCACCCCAGGACGAGGGAGCGGACCCGCCCGGGAGCCTGCAGCGCGAGCTCGAGGGCGATGCCGCCGCCCATGGAGACGCCGTATACGTGCGCCGAGTCGACGCCGGCAGCATCGAGGACCGCGAGCGCGTCCTGCGCGAGCTCCGCCACGGTCGTCGAGGACGATGATCCGCTCTCCCCGGTGCCGCGGTTGTCGAACCAGATGACCCTGTGCGCAGCGGTGTGGCTCGCCAGAACCGGGTACCACATCTTGCTGCTGTACTTCAGACCCATGATCAGCAGCAGCGGGGTGCCCTCGCCCTGCTGGTCCCAGTGGATCGCGACGCCGTTGCGGTCGATGGATGGCATGAGATCCCTTAGGAGACGGAGGTGGCCGGGGCGGTGTAGCGGAAGCAGCTGCACGACGGCTTGTACGCGAACGGGCGGACCTTGTCGGCGCCGTCGTGCTTCGACGACGACAGCCTGGTGCCGAGGGTGAGGGAGTCGGCGAAGCTCGAGCCCAGCGCGTTGAAGCCGCTGATGAAGGCTCCGCCTGTGAGGTTGGCCGCCCCCGAGGCGTTCGCCGCGGCCTGCACGCTGAGGATGGCGTTGCAGAAGACCTGGGTGGCGTACTCGGACAGCCGGTCGGTGTCTTGACCTGTGGGCGCTTCGATCGTCCGGCACAGCTTCGTGGTGGCGTTGTCGTAGGCCTTCGAACCGTAGGTGCCGACGTCCGTCGTGGGGTTCCAGCCGATTCCGCTGGTGTTCGCGAGCTGACCCGCCGGGGCGCCACTGGAGCCGATCATGCCCGCGGGGGTGTCGTAGGACGTCAAGGAGTACTTGGGGCTGTAGTGCTGCTGATCGGCCTGCTGCATGAAGGTGACGGCGCAGTTCGGCGCCAGGAAGATGACCCTTGTGATCCCGTCCGTCGCCATGTGCAGCTCCGCGTTGTCGATCTGCGTGACGCTGTTCGCTGCGTCAGACGTGGAGTTGGGGAAGGTGACGGGGTAACTGTTGACCGAGATGTGCCTGGCCTTGAGCGTTCGCAGGATCACGTCGTTGTAGGCCCGGCCCGCGGCGTCTTCGTTGTCGCCGACGAGGACCCCCACCTTGTCCTTGCTCGTGATCGCGTTCGTCCCGAAGAGATTGCTCAAGAGGGCTTGGGCAGCGACGGACGTGTCGAGCTCCGAGGGCGACACCATGTTCGGCAGCTGCCGGTAGGTGGTCGCGTCGTGCAGGTAGGAACCATCGGACATGTACGCGACGCCGTGCTGGTTGAGGCAGTTCGCGAGGTCGTTCGGCACCGCAGCGCCCACGAACATGCCGAGCTGCACCTTGTGGTCCTGGGTCCACGAGCTGCAGATGGCGGCCATGCTCGTCGAGTACGGCGAGGGATCGCTGAGCTGGAAGTTGTAGTAGACCGGCGCGAGCACGTGGCCCGCGAGGCCGCCGTGCGCATTGACGTACTTCACCGCGGCGTCGGTCTCGGCCTGCTCGTTGCCGGCCGTCGCCCCTGGCGCGAACTTCCCCACGTCAGTGATCACGGTGATGCCGATCTGGACCGGAGCCAGCTTGGCCGGCCCACCCACCGCGCCTCCGGCGCCGGAGGCCGAGGAGCCCGTGCTTGCGCCGCCGGACCCGCCGGCGGCAGCCGTGCCACCGGGGACGCTCGTGGACCCGGTCGGGCCGAGAGCTCCCGTCGAACCCGTCGAGCCCGCTGAGCCCGCTGCGCCCGTCGCTCCGGTGGATCCGAGGCCGGTCGTCCCCGTCGTCGTGCCAGGAGCGGAGCCGTCGGGTGAGGGGGTCGAGCCCGGAGCGCTCAGGCCCTGGTTGTCAGCACCGTCAAGCGCCGAGGCGCCCGCGTGGTGCCTGACCGTGGTCCCACAGGCGCTGACGAGCAGGACGACGGCCCCCATGGCGACCAGCCCGACACGCTTGCGATGCTGCACTGCCATATGTGACCTCGGTCCCTCAAGACGACTAGTACGAGCGAACGATCGTTCGTAAATGA
>JAODNF010000495.1 GCA_025464915.1 Frankiales bacterium
CACGAGAGCACGGCTATCCCGTCGTGCTGCGGCAGCGCGTCCGTGACCGCCGCCGCGGGCAGCCGCCCGCGGGCGGTGGTCAGGTCGGGCCAGCGCAGCCCGCCCGCGTCCTCGGCACCGAGCACAAGGTCGACGCCGCCACCGAGCGGATCTCCGTCGACGAGGAGCGTGCGCAGGTCGCGGCGCGCCCCCGCCTGCGCCAGAGCGACGGCAAGCGTCGTGGCGCCCGCGCCTCCGCGTCCACCCAGCACAGCGACCACGAGCCCGGCGCGGTCGGACGCCTCGACCGCCTCTGCGAAGGCCTGCACGAGCCACGGCTCCGCGTCCGGGAGGAACACGACCCGCTCCGCGCCGACGTCGACCGCTCGCCGCCAGATGCCGGCGTCGTCCAGGTCGGCCCCGAGGGCGAGGACGCCTCCTCGCCGGCCCAACCGCGCCTGCGCGCAGGCCTCCAGCTGATCGGGACCGATCACGACGAGCGGAGCCGCAGCCCACGAGCGGCGGGCCTCGCCGGGGTGAGCAGCGACGTCGACCTCCACGCCGGCCGCGGCGGCGAGGCGCAGCAGGTCGTCGAGGGCGAACGGGTCGGCGGTGAGGATCAGCGGGCGGCTCATGTCACCAACGCTGGCGCGCGGTCGCGCACTGCGGGGGCCGCCCGCGCAGCCCGTGGACAACCCGAGGGGATGTGGACAAGCAGAAGGCCCGCGCCGGGGGGGTGGCGCGGGCCATCTGCAGGTCCGGTTCCGGGGGGGTGGGACCGGACCCGAGGACGAGACCGGACCGAGGGGGGGTTCGCTCCGGGCTCGCACGTGTTCTCTCCCGCGCGGCGCATGCCTAAACACCTAAACTCGAAAAATGTCCGCAGCGTTCTTCGACCTCGACAAGACCGTCATCGCGAAGAGCAGCACGCTGGCCTTCAGCCGCCCGTTCTACAAGGGCGGCCTCGTCAACCGTCGGGCCGTCCTCAAGGCCTCGTACGCCCAGTTCGTCTACCTGCTGCAGGGCGCGGACGAGGACTCGATGGACAAGATGCGCGACTACCTCAAGGCGCTGTGCGCCGGCTGGTCCGTGCAGCAGGTCCACGACATCGTGGCGGAGACGCTGCACGAGCTCATCGACCCGCTGGTCTACGCGGAGGCTCTCGAGCTGTTCGAGGAGCACCGCCCTGCGGGCCGGGAGATCGTGATCGTGGCGAGCAGCGGCGAGGAGATGGTCGGCCCGATCGGCGAGATGCTCGGTGTCGACCGCGTCATCGCCACCCGCATGGAGGTCGCGGAGGGCTGCTACACCGGGGAGATCGCGTTCTACGCGTACGGCGAGAACAAGGCCACCGCGATCACGGAGCTCGCCGCTGACCGGGGCTGGGACCTCGCCGACTGCTACGCCTACTCCGACTCCGACACCGACGTGCCGCTGCTGTCCGCGGTCGGGCACCCGGTCGCCGTCAACCCCGACAAGGCACTGCGCAGGCACGCCTCCGAGAACGACTGGCCGGTCCGCGTCTTCGCCAAGCCGGTGCGCGCCTCGCGCCGCGTCCCCACGCCTCCCGGGCCGCCGGTGGCGTACGCCGGCGTCCTGACCGTGGCGGCCCTGCTCGCCCTCGCCTGGGCCCTCGGACGGCGGCCGCGCACCAACGGGTGATTTGTGACGCCGGTCACAGATTTTCCTTGACAGGCAAGGGATCCCGGGCGGACTCTCGACATACGGAACGCCGCCAGCGGGCGGACTTGCTCCCCCCGACGACGGTCCGTGCACGGCGCGCCTGAGCACCCACGTGCGATCAGCCGCGAGAGGCACATCGAGCGGGTCCATCGAGTTCACGAAAGGGCAGCGTCCGGACGGGACAGGACCCAGAGCGATGACAGAACGCCACGCTTGGTCACTCAGCCACCGTGCATGGCAACGGGGTCCGCACCCTCGAGGAGCGGACCCCGTTCCGCTGTCCTGAGCACCCCCGTCCCTAGGCGGAGCGGAGGATGGCCTCGCAGACGGCGAGGCCCTCGCGGGCCCCGAGGGCCACAGCCCGGGCGCAGTGGACGAGCCAGGCCGCGACGCCGGCGGGGCCACCGGTGGCGTAGCCGCGCGCCATCACGTCGTAGGTCCCGTGGTCGGTGACCGGGCCGTGCCCGTGCGCGCCCCGGCGGGTCGCGGCGTCGAGCTCGGCGAACCCGACCTCGGGGGCGGACACGGCCTTCGGGTCCAGGCCGCGGTCCACCAGGACGAGCCGTGCGGCAGCGCGGGCGACGATGCCGTCGGCCGTACCGAACGCCCGCAGGGCCAGCAGCTCGCCGTGGACGACCCCGGCGACCACGACAGCGGGTGCAGCGGTCGGGGCGAGCAGCAGCGAGCACAGGCCGTCGACGCGGGCGGCGACCTCCGCCGGCGAGGGCGCGTCGCCGAGCTCGAGCGGGTCGTCGACGGGAGCCCCGGACCGGGGCCGGCCGAGGTGGTCAGGGTCGACGCCGAGATCGGCCGCGGCCAGGACGTGCAGTCGTGCGAGGGCCTGTCGCGGCGAGGAGTGGAAGGCGGGCAGCAGCGAGCCCAGGTCGGCGTGGACGCGTACGGCGTTGGCGGCCAGCTGCCCCAGCCGCGGGTCCTTCGACGCCACCGTGACCTGCTGGCCGTTCATGAGCTGGCCGCGCAGCCGCTCAAGCTCCATGCCGGCGCCCTCGAGCTCCGCCGAGGCCCGCGCCCCTCGCAGGGCCGACTCGGCGGTCACCTCCGCGGACCGGCGGCGCAGCACGCGGTGCCCGAGCAGCCCGTCGACCGCCGCCCGGGCCTCGGTCACGGCGTCGGCCACGCCGGGCAGGTCGAGCAGGGAGGCGAACGGGTCGGTCACAGGCGGCAACGCTAGGCGAACCTGCCGGGTGCAAGATGAGGCCCATGACAGAGCTGTCCGCGCTGAGCACCGAGAGCCGACGCTTCGACCCCCCGGCCGAGCTGGCCGCGAGCGCGAACGTCAGCGCCGACGCCTACGAGCACGCGAGCAAGGACCGGCTCGCCTGGTGGGAGGCGCAGGCCGGACGACTGCAGTGGGACCGCGGCTGGGACCAGGTCCTCGACTGGCAGCCTCCGTTCGCCAAGTGGTTCGTGGGTGGGGAGCTCAACGCGAGCGTCAACTGCCTCGACCGGCACGTCGACAACGGCCTGGGCGACCGGGTCGCCTACCACTGGGTGGGTGAGCCCGAGGGCGACCGGCGGACGATCACCTACGCCGACCTGCTCAGGGACGTCAGCCGCGCGGCCAACGCCCTCGAGGAGCTGGGAGTCGGGCAGGGCGACCGGGTCTGCATCTACCTGCCGATGATCCCGGAGGCGGCCGTCGCGATGCTCGCCTGCGCCCGCATCGGCGCGGCGCACTCCGTCGTCTTCGGCGGCTTCTCGGCGCAGGCCCTGATCGACCGCATCCAGGACGCGGACGCCAAGCTCGTCATCACCTCCGACGGCGGCTACCGGCGGGGGGCTGCGAGCCCGTTGAAGCCCGCCGTCGACGAGGCCGTCGCGCAGTGCCCGTCGGTCGAGCACGTCCTGGTCGTGAAGCGCACCGGACAGGGCGTGGAGTGGACGGACAAGGACGTCTGGTGGTCCGACGCCGTCGACAAGCAGCCCGACACCCACCAGGCGCAGCCGTTCGACAGCGAGAACCCGCTGTTCCTGCTCTACACGTCGGGCACCACCGGCAAGCCGAAGGGCATCCTGCACACCACCGGTGGCTACCTCACCCAGGCCGCCTGGACGCACTGGGCGGTCTTCGACCTCAAGCCCGAGACCGACGTCTACTGGTGCACGGCTGACATCGGCTGGGTCACCGGCCACTCGTACGCCGTGTACGGGCCGCTCGCCAACGCGGCCACGAGCGTCATGTACGAGGGGACCCCCGACGCCGGCGGGAAGGACCGCTGGTGGTCGATCGTCGAGGAGC
>JAODNF010000415.1 GCA_025464915.1 Frankiales bacterium
CGCAGTCCTCGGTGAACAGGTCAGCGAACGGGCTCCAGTCACCCGACCTCGTGCACTCGGCGACGACCGAGTTGTAGCGGTCGAGGCCCTCATCGATCTCTGCGCGCGTGAACCGTCCCATGGGGCCGCATCATGGCGGCCCCATGGGTCCCTGGCTAGTTCACCGTCACGGGGGCCGTGGCGAAGGCCTCGTTGCCCGAGGCGTCCTTGAGGACGACGTAGAAGGTGCCGTCGCTGAGGCTGGCGTCGTTGAGGTGGTGGTTGCCGTTGCCGACACCGTTCGTGACGGGCGTGCCCTCGGGCAGACAGGTGCTGCCGTCGTTGAGCCACACGGTGTAGACGCTGCTCGGCGCGCCCCGCTTGAGCGACACCTCACCGTTGACGAAGCGGGCCTCGCCGGGCTTGCCAGGGGCGTTGACGATGGCGAAGCCGTTGGTGCCGGCGCCCGTGCCCGGGTCGCACTGCTGCGAGTTGTCCGTGACGGTCGGGGACAGGCCGCTGCGAGCGGCGCCGTTGCCGCCGGCTGAGGCGGTCGTCGCGCCGGCAACGGCCACGACGGCGCCGGAAGCGAGCAGAAGAGCAGAGCGCACAGGTCCTCCACTGGGTGGCCGCCGCCGACAGTGCAGCGGGATGGGCGCAGTTTGCTTAGAACACGTGGGTTTCACACCTTCTGCACCGCGCATCTTCGCGGGTTGTGCGCCGACCGGCGCCGGGTGGCAACGCGATCCGCTTGGCAGGTGTCTGCCCCGCCACCCCCGGCGTGGCCTAGGTTCCCTCTGTGGACGAGGAGCCGCGGGACGCGGTGCTGCGTGACCTCGGTGGTCTGCACGCCGACGTCGTCGACCGCTGCTGGGAGCAGCGCGACTGGTGGGTGAGCCAGTGGCCGGAAGGAGAGCAGTACCTCACGTGCCTGCTCGCGCAGGACGTGCAGGAGGCTGTCAACGACGAGCGGGACGCGACCTGGCCGGTCTGCCCGGAGCACCAGGACCACCGGCTCTACATCGAGCCGGACCTCGGCACCGACCCGTTCTGGGTCTGCGAGGTGTCAGGGCTGCCCATCGCTCCCGTCGGTCACCTGCACGGATAGCGCGCCGCTCGAGCACATCTCGACCTGGCTGACGACCTCGGCAACGGTCGCGTTGGCCGGCTGGATCCACGGACGCGCGCCGGTGTCGAAGACCCGCGGCAGACCTCGTACGCACATCGCCGCGTGCTGGCAGACGTCCGCGTCGAAGCCGACAACGACGCCCGGCCCCTCGTAGGACTTCACGCGACCAGGTCCTGGTAGTCCGGGTGCTTGTCGATCCAGGCCCTGATGAACGGGCAGAGCGGCCGCACCCTCAGCCCGCGTGACCGTACGTCGTCGAGCGCGGCCCTCGCCAGCTGCGAGCCGATGCCCTTGCCCTCGAAGGCGTCGTCGATCTCGGTGTGCGTGAACACCAGGACGCCGGGCTGCTCCTCGAAGGCTGCCAGGCCGGCGTGCTCGCCGTCGACCGTGATCTCGTAGGCGTGCTCCCGGCGCGTCACGTCAGTGGCCATGCCTCCGACAGTACGTCCACGCATCCTCGTGAGAGGAACGGCGTCAGGACGCCGTCGAGGCCACATCGGATGTCTCACGCGCAGAGGACGACGGCGCAGGAGGTGGCGTCGCGGAGCACCCGCCACCGGCCACCCGTCCTGCGCAGGTGCAGCTCGGCGTGCCGGACGTCGCCGGTGCGGGTCACGTCGAGCAGGACGACCGAGGTGGCACCGCGGGTCGTCACGCGCCGGACGGCGAGGCCGATCTGCGCGTTGTTGCTCCGCGCGTCCTCGGTTTGCGCGCGGAGCGCCTGGCAGATCTGGTCACGAGCCCGGTCGTCGGTCCCGGACGAGAAGTGCAGGTAGTCGTCGCAGTCGCCGAAGGTGGCCGCCTGCGTCCAGCGCAGGGCGACGCCCTTGGGGGTCTGGAGCCGGCGCAGGTCGACGGTGGCGACGAGCCCGATGCCGATCACGAGGAACTGCAGCAGGGCCAGGAGGATCAGCGGCTGCCGACGCATCCTGGCCCGGCGCTTCTCCTCTCCGGCCGCCTCGAGCTCGGCGTAGCGCGCTTCCAGCGAGAGGTCAGTTGAAGCCACGCGAGTCCTGCTTGAGCGCCGTGTCCACGGTCAGGGCGCTGGCGACGACGAGCGACAGCAGCGGGTCCTCGAGCTGCCGGTGGATCCGGATGACGAAGTTGTCGGCGGTCGTGAACATGGTCTTCGCCAGGCCCTCGAAGGTCTTCTTGATGCGGGCGACCTCGGTGCCGCCCTCGTCGACGATCGCGAAGTCCCAGGCCCGCCAGTTCTCCGCACGGAGCTCACCGACCTGCTGACCGCTCGCGGACAGCAGCCCGAAGCGGATCTTGCCGATGGCGTTCTGCTGCACCAGGCGGCCGACCTCGCCGACGCCCGGCTTCTCGACGATCACCTTGCTCTTGAGGAGCTTCGCGGGGCGCGTGATGTGCAGGACCGGCTTGCCCTGCATGTCACGGACCTCGAGGCGGTGCGTGAAGAACTGGTCGTACTCGCCGATGAGCCGGACGACCTTCTTCAGGGCCGACTGCCCGATCTCGCTGACCGAGGCGATCTGGCCGCCGTTCTGGTCGTACACGGAGTACTGGTTCGAGACCTCGATGAGCTTCATCTTCTGGTTCACGACGAGGACCGGCTCGCTGAACACGGTCCCGCCACCAGTCGTGCCTGTCGGCGTGAGGCCGGCGCGCTCGGCCTGCTTCGCCAGCTGCTGTGGGTTCGACGCCTGCACCGGGCCGGGTCCGGCATCGACCGGCGAGGTCGACTGCTGGCCGTTGGTGGCGACGTTGTCGGTCCACTTCTGCCCGTCGAACCAGCGGTGCTCGAAGGCACCCGTCGGATCCGGGAACCACCCTGCCTGCGGCGTCGTCATGCAGCCATCCTGCACGACGACGCCGCAGGAGCGGGTCAGAAGGCCCCGGTGCCGTTCGGCGTCCCGAGCCCGGTCGGCCCGTCGTACCCGGCCGTGCCGGTGCAGAGGTAGCTGCCGCTGCACGAGCCGTTGCTGCCCGAGGTCACGTCGAACAGCGAGGCGGTCTGGCTGTACGGGTAGGCGGAGCTGTAGTTGCCACCGGCGAGGGCGTAGACGGACGCGATGAGCGGCGAGGAGAGCGAGGTGCCGCCGACAGCTGCCCAGCCCTTGAAGCAGTTGCCGAGCAGCGAGTTCAGCGAGTCGCAGTTGCTGTCGTAGACACCGAGTCCCGAGTTCGGGTCGGCGACCGCGGAGACGTCGGCAACGGTGCGCTTCGCGCAACCGGCGTCGGTCTGCGTGGCCGGCTTCGGCTCGTAGGCCGAGCACCCGGACCCGGCGCCGCTCCAGACGGTCTCGGTCCAGCCGCGCGCGTTGCTCGCCGTGGTCAGGGTCGTCCCTCCGACGGCCGTGACGTACCGGGACGCGGCGGGGTACTCGACCCCGTAGCCGCTGTCACCCGAGGACACGGTGATCGCGATGCCCGGGTGGTTGAAGTGGCTGTCGTCGGTCGTCTCCGTAGAGGACTCCGCCCCGCCGTAGCTGTTGGAGATCGCCACCACGCCCGGCGTCCGCGCAGCCGTGTCGACCGCTGTGTAGAGGTTGGCGTTCGTCGGCGAGGTCGCCTCGACCAGCAGGATGTGACAGCTCGGGCAGGCCGCGGAGACCGCGTCCAGGTCGAGGCTGATCTCTGTGGCCCAGCCGACGTCGTTGGTCGGGTAGGAGCCCTGGACGCCGTTCTGGTTCACCTTCTTGAAGCAGCCGCTCGCCGTCGTGCACGCCGGGAGCCCGTAGGCCGCCCGGTAAGTCGCGAGGTCGGCCTCAGCGGTCTTGTCGTCGTAGGCGTCGACGATCGCGACGGTGCGACCGGCCGCGCTGAGACCCGCGAGCTTGTAGGCCGACTGGATCTGCGTCGGGCCGAGACCCGTGGGGCCACTGCTCGCGTTCGGCCGGGACCGGCCGAGCGCCTGCGCGTAGCAGTGGGCCTGGCCCACGGCGACGACCTTGTTGCAGCCGAGGGGAAGAGCGCGCAGCAGGCCCTTCACGGGGGCGGCGTCAGCGCCCCCGGTGAAGGGGAGCAGTCCGCCGGCGAGGAGCAGTGCTGCTCCGAGCGCGACGAAGCCACGGCGTCGTGTCATGGACGTCCAGCCTTTCGGTACGGGGGGAACGACCGGTCGTGGCTGGGTCACGGGTCCGGTCGGGTGAGGAGCAGAAGGTAGATCCCCGGCCCAACCTGGACAAACGCCACAAAGGTTGCGTTCAGGTGGGCGCCGGACCCTCGTACCTCTCGCGCAGCCGGCCCCGGACCTGCTCCGGTGTGTAGCTGCGTCGCTTGCGCTCGCCGCGTGCGACCACGGCACCGGTCGCCGCGACCCCCGCGAGACCGGCGAGCCCGAGCCACTTCCAGAGCCGCACGTAGGCGACCATACGAGACGTGGTGACCTTGCAGGAAGCGGCGGCCGTGACCCGCACCGGAGACGTCTGGCTGTTCCGCGGGCGCTCGGGCGCCGACCGGGTCATCCGCACCCTCACCAACGCACCGGTCAACCACGTCGGGATGGCTGTGGTGCTCGAGGACCTCCCGCCGCTGATGTGGCACGCCGAGCTCGGGCAGTCCCTGCCTGACCTGTGGGCCGGCAGGCACCAGCGCGGAGTGCAGCTGCACGACCTGCGGGACGCGGTCCTCACGTGGGGCCATCGCTACGGGCAGGCGGCCTGGTTCCGGCAGCTCGAAGGCCCGGTCAGCCGCGAGGTCGAGGACGCGGTGCTGACGACGATCGCCCGTCTCGACGGCACGGCCTTCCCGACCACGGCGCAGCTCGCCGGGGGTTGGCTGCGGGCGCGGCTCCCCCAGCGACGGCAGGAGACCTCCGTCGAGACGGCCTTCTGCGCCGACGTCCTGGCCCGGACCTACCAGGCGATGGGCGTGCTCGGGGACGAGCGGCCGTCGGCGTTCTACGACCCCGGATCCTTCTGGAGCGGCGACGACCTCGCGCTCCTACCCGGTTGGTCGCTCGGCCCGGAGGTCGCCGTCGCGCTACCGCCGAAGGAGCCCGAGCCGGCCTAGGTCGCGCTGCCACAGGTCCGCCAGCCGCAGGTGGCCGGCGTTCGTCGGGTGGTCGTTGTTCGGCACGAACAGGTAGCGGTAGCGGTCCCCGAACCACTTCTCCGCGATCGGGTCGAGGAAGACCGCGCACCCGAGTCGCTTGGTCTCGGCCTTCTCCACCTGGCCGATGTAGAGCATCTCCTGCGGCGGGTGGTCGTCGTA
>JAODNF010000005.1 GCA_025464915.1 Frankiales bacterium
GCCGACCCGGTGCAGGCGCTGCGCGAGATGGCCCGGGTCGCCAGTCGGCTGGTCGCGGTGCGGGACAGCGACTACCTCGGCTTCACCTGGTTCCCGGCCTGCCGCGGACTGGACCGCTGGATGGAGCTCTACCAGCAGGCGGCAGTCGCGAACGGCGGCGAGCCGCAGGCGGGACGGATGCTCCTGTCGTGGGCGCTGGATGCCGGGCTGGCTGACGTGACGCCGTCGTCGAGCACGTGGTGCTTCGCGACGCCCGAGGACCGCGCGTGGTGGGGTGGGATGTGGGCTGACCGCATCCAGCAGTCCGCGCTGGCGACCCAGCTGCTGCGGGACGGGCTGGCGACGCAGGAGGACCTCGACCTCTGCACCGCCGGCTGGAGGGAGTTCACCGAGAGGGACAACGGCTGGTTCAGCCTGCTCCACGGCGAGCTGCTGGTGCGAGTCGCGCAGCCGGCGCCGCTCTGAGGTCAGTCGTCGTACGTGACCTCGACGGGACCGGTGGTCGGGTGCGACTGGCACGCGAGGCGCCAGCCCTCGTCGAGGTCGTCCTGCTCCAGGACCGAGTTGTTGTCCATCGCCACCTCACCCTTGAGCAGCTTCACACCGCAGGCGGAGCAGGCGCCCTCGCGACAGCTGTAGGGGGCGTCGAGACCCTTCTCGAGCAGGAAGTCGAGCAGCTTCTGGTCCTCGGGCCAGTCGAGCTCGTGGGTCTCACCGTCGAGGGTGACGACGAGGTCGACCGTCGGCCCACCGGCGGTGGTCGGCTGCGCCTCGACCTCCGTCCACGGGTCACCGGCGAGGCTGGTGAAGCGCTCGATGTGGATGCGGTCGCGGCTCATGCCGAGGCCCTTGAGGGCGTCGGCAGCACAGTCCATGAACGGCGCCGGACCGCAGATGAACGCCTCGCTGTGGCCCCACGGCCGGACGATCTCCTGCAGCGGCTTCAGCGACGGCAGCCCCTGCACCGTCTCGAGCCAGTGCAGGACGACCAGCCGCTCCGGGTGCTGGGCGACGAGGTCGCGCAGCTCCGAGTGGAAGATGACGGACTGCTCGTCGCGGTTGGCGTAGACCAGCAGCATCTTGTTGCTGCCCTTGGCCAGGCTGGTGCGGATGATGCTCATGACGGGCGTGATGCCCGAACCACCGGCGAGCAGCAGGTAGTCGGTGTCGAGCGACTTCGGCGTGAACGTGCCGGAAGGCGCGAGGACCTCGAGCTCGTGCCCCTGGAGGACGTTGTCGCAGACCCAGTTGGAGCCGCGCCCGTCGAGCACCCTCTTGATGGTGACCTTGAGGTGGTCGTCCACGTCGGGCGCGCTGGACAGGCTGTAGCAGCGTGCGACGTAGGAGTCCTGCCACGGCAGCCGCAGCGTGAGGAACTGCCCCGGCTTGTAGGTCACGCCGGCGGGCTTCTCGAACACGATCGAGTGCGCGTCCCCGGTCTCCTGCACGACCTCGAGGACCTTCAGGCGCAGCTTCTCAGTGCTCATTCGGACAGCTCACTTGCCGGGACCGCCAGCGCGCCGCTGAAGACGGCGTCGCGGATCGAGTCGGACAGGTGCGGACAGGTCTCGCCCACCGGGAGCTCGGACCGCTTCGGGCACGCGGAGCTGTCGACCTCCCACTGGATGGAGGTCTGCGCCGCGCTGTTCTTGCTGACCTGCACGACTGTCCCGCAGGTGCCACAGGCGACCGGGGCCATCGGGAGGGCGTCCTCCGGGGTCACGCCTCTGCAGCAGCCTTCTGGGCCGCCTGCTCGACGAGCTCCTTCTGCCAGAAGTCGACGGCCTTGGTGGTGTCGATCTCGAACTCGAAGCGCTGCGTCATCTCGGGCGTGATGTCGGCGACGTCGACGTAGAACTGCGAGTACCAGCGGCGGAGCTGGTAGACCGGCCCGTCCTCCTCGCAGAGGAGCGGGTTGTCGATGGGCGCCTTGTTGAGCCAGATCTTGACGTCCTCGTAGAAGCCCGAGCCGATGCCCTCGAGCAGCTTTCCGGCGATCTTGTTGTTGGTCGCGTCGTCCCAGTCGGGGTTCTTCTTCATGACCATGCCGTAGTTCAGCATGAAGCTCGAGCTGCTGATCGGGTAGTGCGTGGTGAGCAGGATCGTCTCGAAGGTCAGGTCGCCGTACTTGGTCCAGAGCTTGTCGACGAGGTAGGCCGGACCCCAGTAGGTCGCGTCGCTGACGGTCTGCTGGTCCTCGGCCACACCGACCGCGATCGGCAGGCCCTTGGCCGCCTCCTCGTGGGTGGTGCCGCTGTAGTACTGCGTGCAGATGTGGCCATCGAAGACGTTCTTGAAGTACGTCGGCGGGCCCTTGTGGATGTAGTAGAAGTGGGCCATGTCGACCATGTTGTCGATGATCTCCCGGCAGTGGGAGTTCGGGACCAGCGTCTTGTCCCAGACCCAGTCGGTCCACTCCCCCTCCTCGTAACCGGGGATCGCGGGGATGGTGACGTCGTCGGGCGGCGGGTTGCCCTCGTGGTCGTGCCAGACGAACAGCTGACCGTCGAGCTCCTTGGTGAGCCACGCGTTGGTGCGGGCGCGCGGAGGGATGCGGCGCGCGTAGGGGATCTCCTTGCACTTGCCGTCGCCGCCCCAGCGCCACGAGTGGAAGGGGCAGGCGACGTTGTCGCCCTGCACGGTTCCGGTGGACAGGTCGCCGCCCATGTGCCGGCAGTAGGCGTCGAGTACTTTGAGCTTGCCGTCGGCGCCCTTCCAGATGACCAGCTTCGTGCCGAAGGCCTCGAGACCGTGCGGCTTTCCGTCGTCGAACTCCCGGGTCAGGCCGAGCAGGTGCCAGCCCCGCGCGAAGCGGTCGGGAGCGCCCTTGCTCTCGATGTGGCGGACGGTGTCGCTGCTCATGCGGTTCTCCTCTTGGTGCCTTCGGCTGACTTCGTGAAGCGGGCGACGAGGTCCTCCACGACCTCGACCATCTGCTGCTTGCGGGCCTCGTCGACGTCGGCCAGCGCGTACGCCAGCCGCTCCACGTGGTAGGCGTGCACCTTCGTGAGGGCCTTCTTGCCGCTGGCGGTCGTGACGTAGTGGGAGACCCGGCCGTCGCGGTCGCTCGCGTGCCGCACCACCAAGCCGTCGTTCTCGAGCACCTGCAGCACCCGGCTCGCGGTCGGCTGGCTGACGTCGGCGCTCTCCGCCAGGTCGCTCGCGGTGATCCGCGGCGTGTCCTCGATGAGGCTCAGGAACCGCAGGCCGGTCTGCGTGACCTGCACCCCGGTGACGCGGACGGTGTCCGCGTGGACGCGCGCCGACCCCGAGAGCCGGTAGAGGTCGTTCAGCGCCCGCACGAACTGGTCCACGACGCCACCGTCGCACAGATGCATTCGCTACGCAACTAGTCGCCCGCCGTGGATGTACTGATCAGGCCTGGCCCAGGACGCCCTGGGCAGACCCGATGGTACATCCACGGTCAGACCAGCTGGGT
>JAODNF010000006.1 GCA_025464915.1 Frankiales bacterium
TACCTCTACGTCGTCGACCGCATCAAGGACCTCATCATCCGCGGCGGCTTCAACGTCTACCCGCGCGACGTCGAGGACGTGCTGCTCGCGCACCCGGCCGTCGCCGCTGCGGCCGTGGTGGGCAAGCCGGACACCAAGCTCGGCGAGGAGGTCGTGGCCTTCGTCCAGCTGTCCGGCGAGGTGACGCCCGAGGAGCTGATCGCGTTCAGCAGGGAGCACCTCGGCGCCTACAAGTACCCGCGCGAGGTCCGGGTCATCGACGCGATCCCCCTCACCAGCGTCATGAAGACAGACCGCAAGGCGCTGCGCGCCACCCTGCAGTGACCCCCGACGACCTGCTCGCGCGACGTCAGCAGGCGCGCACCGACCAGGACTGGGCCGCGAGCGACGCGCTGCGCGACGAGCTGCGCGTGCTCGGCTGGGTCGTCCGCGACACGTCCGACGGTCAGGTCCTCAGCGAGGCGCCGCCCTACGACGTGCTCCGCTCGGTCCGGGACCTGCCGGCCCTCGAGACGGGTACGACGACGGTCGGCCTGCTCGTCGAGGGCTGGCCGGACGACGTGCGCACCTGCGTCGACGCCCTTCTCGAGCACTCCGGAGCGACGGTCGTGCTCCTCGAGAACGGCGAGACCGACGCCGGTGCGACCGTGCACGAGCTCGGCCAGCGAGACCGGGTCGTCGAGCTGCACGTCGAGCAGGCCGCCGGCTGGGCAGAAGCGCAGAACGCCCTGATCGCCTGCTGCGCCAGCGAGGTGCACGTCCTCATGGACGTCAGCACCGTCCTCGAGGGGCGGGCGCTCGACCTGCTGACGGAGCAGCTGGCCACGTTCGACGCCGCCGGCTGGAAGGGCGTCGCCGTCGACGACGGCTGGCTGGGGTTCCACGACGCGCCGCCGGGCGAGGTGGAGGCGCTGCTCGGGTACCTGGTCGCCGTCCGGCGGGCGGCCGCCGTCGACGTACCCCTCCCGCCGAAGGCGCGGTTCTACCGCAACGCCGACCTCGAGTGGTCCTTCCTGCTGCGCGAGCAGGGCAAGCGGCTCGTCGCGGTGAACCTGCCCGTGCGGCAGGAGCGCCATCGCGGCTACCACGACAGCGACCCCGCACTCCGTGACAAGGAGTCCAGGAAGACCTACGACCGGTTCCTGCAGCGGTTCCGCGGTCGAGAGGAGCTCAGGATCACCTGATCGGGTGATCCGAATCCGGCGCAGCACCCGATGGGAATCGCATGACCCTGTCCCTGCGACGTGCGCGTGCAGCGAAGCACGCAACCTCCGGCCGCCTCCAGGACGTCATCGTGCTCTCGGGGGGAGGCTCGCTGGGTGCTGCCCAGATCGGCTCCCTGCGGGCGCTCTACGAGGCCGGCATCCGTCCCGACGCGTTCGTCGGCTGCAGCGTCGGCGCACTCAACGCCGCCTTCCTGGCCGTCGACCCGACGCTCGCGCGCCTCGAGGAGCTCGAGCGGATCTGGCGCAAGCTCGAGCGCGGCGACATCTTCGGCCGCAACCGCCGGACCCTTGCCTCGCACCCGATCGTGCACGCCGTCCGCCGCGACGACCACCTCTACGAGCCGGACTCGCTGCGCAGCCTGGTGAAGCGCTGGGTCCCGATCGACGACCTCGGCGACACCGCCGTGCCGTGCCACGTCGTCACCACCGACCTCGTCACCGGCCAGCCCTCCTGGTGGGCGGACGGGGACCCGGTCACCGTGCTGACGGCGAGCGCCTGCCTGCCTGCGCTCTTCCCGCCGGTCGCCCTCGGCGGCTCGCTCCACGTCGACGGCGGCGTCGTCTGCCCGGTGCCGATCGACCGCGCGCTCGAGCTCGGCGCGGCCCGGGTCTGGGTGGTCGACACCTCCGGCGGCACCCTCGGCCGCCGTGACGACCGGATGACCGCGCTCGACGTGCTGCTGCAGTCGTTCGCGATCAGCCGCGCGCACCTGGACCGCCCGCTCACCGGCGTCCGGCCCGACCAGCGGGTGGTGCGGATGCGCCGGCCCGACCTCGGCCACATCGAGATGCGCGACTTCAGCCAGACCCCGCGCCTGATGGCGGCGGGGTACGCCGTGGCGAAGGAGGCCCTGGCCCTCGCCAACGTTCCGGGCCAGCGCACCGGATAACCGGGAACCTCCCTTGCCAGTGTGACCTGAATCACCGCAAAGTGGGTCCTTGCACCTCAGGTGCAACAAACCGCCCCCTTGCGAAGGACGCCCCACGCCGTGGTCCCAGCGAAGCGCTATGCCCCGTTCGTCGCCGTCGTCGCCGCCCAGCTGGTGCTGGTGCTGGTGGCCCCGTCGAAGGGCCGCGTCGAGCAGGCCCCTGACTTCGCGCCGGGCAGCAGCAGCGCGCAGGCGGACGGCCAGGTCCCGGGGCAGGTGCCGGGGCTGCTGCCGCGCACCGACACGGGCACCACGACCGGCACCACGGGCGCGGGCTCCGGGACGGCGGGCGGTGCGACCGGCACCACCGGAGGCGCGACGGGTACGACGACGGGGGCCCAGCCCGTCGCGGCGGGGGCGGACACCAGCCGGTGCAAGGGCGCCAAGCAGTTCACCGACTTCAAGCAGGCGCCGCGCTGCGTCGCGCACGTGGGAAACCCGGGCGCGACCTACCCCGGCGTGAGCGCGAAGACGATCAACCTCGTCTACTTCCGCGAGAAGGACAACCCGGTGGTGAAGGGGCTGCTGCAGTCGATCGGCCTCTACAGCCCGCCCGCCGACCAGCAGGCGTTCCTGTCGGCGATGGAGGACTTCATCAACTCCCGCTACGAGCTCTACGGCCGCAAGGTCAAGATGAGCTTCTGGCAGTCGCCGTGCGAGTCCGCGCCGCCGGTCGACTCATGCATGCGCGACGACGCGAAGGCGCTCGTCGCCCAGCGGCACCCGTTCGCGGTGGTCTACGACAACAACACCAACGCCCCGTCGTTCTTCGACCAGCTCTCCAAGCTGCACGTCGTCAACTTCGGTGGCTGGCACTTCCAGGACTCCTTCAGCACCAGCCACCGGCCCTACCACTACGACGTCACGATGGGCGGCGACTTCCAGGCGCAGCTCACCGGTGAGTACTTCTGCAAGAAGCTCGCCGGCAAGCCGGCCCGGTTCGCGGGTTCCGCCGACCTGCAGGTGAAGAAGCGCAAGGTCGCTGTCTTCTACCCCCAGACCGAGGTCAACAGCGAGCCCGCGCACAAGCTCGAGGGCCTCCTCAAGGGCTGCGGCACGGACATCGTCGACGTCCCGTACTCGCCCGACACGGCGACGGCCTCGTCGCAGGCCACGTCGCAGGTCGCCCAGGCCCGCGGCGCGGGGGCGACGACCTGCATGTACTTCGCCGACCCGATCGCACCCGCGTTCGGCACCAAGGCCATGACGACGCAGAACTGGTTCCCCGAGCACGTCCTGGTCGGCAGCGGCCTGCTCGACTACGACGTGCTGGCCCGGCTCTACGACCCCCAGCAGTGGAAGCACGCCTTCGGCCCGAGCGACACCGTCGTCTATCGGCCGCTCGGGCAGCAGGAGGCCTCGGTCACCTGGCGCGCGGCCGGCCGCAAGGGCAACGCCTACAGCAGCGCCGAGCTGCAGTGGGGCTACTGGGTGACCATCGCCGCGGGCCTGCAGATGGCCGGTCCGACGCTGAACCCGGGCACCTTCGAGCAGGCCCTGCTGTCCGGCACCGTCGACACCCTGCCGTGGGCGCAGTCCCGTGACCCGCACGTCAGCTGGACGCACTTCACGACCGGCGACTACACCGCGGTCTCGGACGCGAAGGAGGCCTACTGGGACGCCAACGCGGTGTCGCCGATCGACGGCAAGCAGGGCGCGTACATCGCCCTGAACGGCGGGAAGCGCTACCGGATCGGCGACTGGGGCGGCGGCGAGCCGTCGCTGCCCGCTGGGGTCTGACCGTGCTGCGACCGGTCGCGAAGGCCCTGCTCGCGGCCCTGGGCGTGGTGCTGCTCGCCGAGGTCCTCTTCGGCCGGGCCCACCACAGCTCGCTGCTCGGGATCCCCTACTGGGACGGCATCGGGCGCGGTTACCTCATCAACGGCGCGGTCATCGGGACCCTCTACGGCCTCGTCGGGATCGGCCTGATCCTCATCTACCGCGCGGCGCGCATCATCAACTTCGCGGTCGTGACGATGGGCACCGTGCCGGCTCTGGCGGGGCTGCTCCTCGTGGTGGGCCGGGGCTGGCCCTACTGGGCGGGCGGGCTCGTCATGCTCGCCGGTTCGGTCCTCGTCGGTGCGTTCATCGAGGTGGGTCTCATGCGCCGGTTCGCCGACCGGCCGCGGCTGATCGCGACGGTGGTGACGATCGGGGTCGGCTACCTGTTCACGCTGCTGGAGTCGTACGAGCCGAACGTCTTCGCCGGACAGGACATCGCGCCGGTCAGCTTCCCGAGCCCGTTCTCCCGGTTCACCTACACCGCCAACGGCTTCGTGCTCAACGGCGACCACCTCGCTGTGGTCGTCGTGGCCGGCGTGCTGTGCGCCTCGCTGGCCGCCCTCCTGCGCTTCAGCAGGATCGGCATCGCGATCCGTGCGTCGGCCGAGAACGCCGACAGGGCAGCGCTTCTCGGCATCCCGGTGCAGCGGGTCATGACGGTCGTGTGGGTGCTCGCGACCGTCCTCGCCGGCACGGCAGCCTTCCTGCGTGGTCCCGTCATCGGCCTGCCCGTCGGCACCGGCGTCACGCCGGTCGTGCTGCTGTACGGCCTCGCCACCGCTGTCATCGCGCGGATGGAGCGGATGCCGGTCGCACTCGGAGCAGGCATGGGGCTGGGCGTGATGGAGCAGGGTGCAACCTTCACGCACCACCCCGACCTCGCTACCGGGCTGGTGCTCCCAGTGGTCCTCGTCGCGCTGCTCGCACGGCGCGGCACCTTCGTGCGCGCCCTCGACTCCGGTGTCTCGAGCTTCCGCGTCCTGCAGGAGCACCGACCGGTGCCGCTGGAGCTGCGGGGGATCCGTGAGGTGCGGGTCGTCCGCGCCGTCGGCGGTCTGCTGGTCGGTGGCCTCGCGCTCGGGGCGCCCTACGCCATCGGGACGTCCCGGTCCGACCACGCGAGCTTCATCGTCATCTGCGCCATGCTCGCGGTCTCGATGGTCGTGCTGTCCGGTTGGGCCGGGCAGATCTCCCTCGGCAACTGGGCGTTCGCCGGAGTCGGCGCGGCGGTGGCCGGCGCCCTTGCCGCCCGGGCCGACGCCGACTTCTTCGTCTCGGTCGGCGCAGCTGGTCTTGCCGGCGCGGTGGTGGCCGTCCTCATCGGCCTGCCCGCCCTGCGGGTGCAGGGGCTGTTCCTCGCCGTCGTGACGCTCGCCCTCGCGGCGACCGTCCACGGCATCGTGCTCAACCGCGACTTCCTCGGCGGCCTGCTGCCGTCGTACGACGCGGCGATCCCGCGCCCCGTCCTCTGGTCGCGCGTCGACACGGCGAGCGGGACGGCTTTCTACTACGTCTGCCTCGCCGGCCTCGTGCTTGCCGTGCTGATGGCGCGCGCGCTGCGCAGCTCGCGGTCGGGACGGCTGTTCATCGGGGTGCGCGACAACGTCCGCGCGGCCCAGTCCTACGGCGTCTCGGCGACCGTCACGCGGCTCTCGGCGTTCGCCGTCAGCGGCTTCCTCGCCGCGGTCGCGGGGGCCCTGTTCGTCTACCAGCAGGGCACTCTGGACACCAGCTCGTTCGTCGAGCAGTTCTCCATCGAGGTGTTCGTCTTCTCCGTGATCGGCGGCCTCTCGGGAGTCGGTCCGGCGGTCGCCGGTGCTGTCGTCTTCGAGGGGCTGAAGACCCTGCAGCCGTTGCAGCACGTGTTCGGCTTCAACGGGACGACCGAGTTCGTCGACACCTTCTTCATCCACGGCAGCCCCCTGCTGGTGCTGACCTTCAGCCCCGGCGGTCTCGGCGCCGGCTGGTACGCCCTGCGCGACCGCTGGCTGCGCTCCGTCGCGGCGCGGCACGACGTGCACGTCCCCTCCCTCGTCGCCGACCGGCTCGTCGACGTGACGTCGAGCGGGCAGCGGGTCGTCCGGGAGCCCAGCGCCGACGCCGTGCTCGTCTGCCGCGGGGTGGACGCCGGCTACGACGGCGTCCAGGTGCTCTTCGACGTCGACCTCGAGGTCCGCCGGGGCGAGGTCCTCGCGCTGCTCGGCACCAACGGCGCCGGCAAGTCGACGCTGCTGAGGGTCGTCTCCGGCCTGCTTCCCGCGACCCGTGGCACGGTCACCCTGCACGGGGACGACGTGACGCGCTGCGGTCCCGTCGCGATGGCAGGAAGACGCGTCGTCCAGGTCCCCGGCGGCAGCGGCATCTTCCCGACCCTCACCGTCGCCGAGCACTTCACCGCGGCCGCGTGGCTGCTGCGCGACGACCCGGACCTCGACGCCCGTCGCGAGCACGTCCTCACGTCGTTCCCCCGCCTGCGCGAGCGCTACGACCAGCTGGCCGGCAACCTGTCGGGAGGGGAGCAGCAGCAGCTCGCACTCGGCATGGCGTTCCTCGCCAAGCCCGACCTGCTGATCATCGACGAGCTGTCGCTGGGGCTGGCACCGACGATCGTCGAGCAGCTGCTCGCGCTGGTCCGCGAGATCAACGCCGAGGGGACCTCGGTCGTGCTGGTCGAGCAGTCCGTCAACGTCGCCCTGACGATCGCCGACCGGGCCTACTTCATGGAGAAGGGCGAGGTCCGCTTCGAAGGGCCGACGTCCGAGCTGCTCGAGCGCGACGACATCGTGCGCTCGGTCTTCCTCGAGGGTGCCGGGCGCCCCGCGACCGCGACCGTGCGGGCCGAGCGGGCCGACGTCGCCATGGCCGACCGCTCGGTCGTCCTGGAGACCCGCGGCCTGGGCGTCTCCTTCGGCGGCATCCGCGCCGTCCACGACGTGTCGCTCCAGCTGCGCGAGGCCGAGATCCTCGGGCTCATCGGTCCCAACGGCGCGGGCAAGACGACCCTGTTCGACCTCGTCTCCGGCTTCCTGCCGCCGGGGTCGGGCGAGGTCCGGCTCCTCGGTCGGGACGTCACGTCCTGGAGCCCCGACGCCCGGGCCCGCCTCGGCCTCGGCCGGTCCTTCCAGGACGCCCGCATCTTCCCGTCCCTCACCGTCGCCGAGAACATCGCGCTGTCGCTCGAGCGGCACCTCGACGTGCGCGACCACCTCGCCGCCGGCCTCGGGCTGCCCGCGGTCCGGGAGGTCGAGGAGGACATCGCGTGGACCGTCGCGGACCTCGTCGAGCTGATGCAGCTCGGCGCCTTCCGCGACAAGTTCGTCAGCGAGCTCTCGACCGGCAGCCGGCGGGTCGTCGACCTCGCGATGGCGATCGCCCACGACCCGGCCGTGCTCGTCCTCGACGAGCCGAGCAGCGGCATCGCCCAGCGCGAGACCGAGGCGCTCGGGCCGCTGCTCGAGCGGATCCGCACGGAGACCGGCTGCGCGATGCTCGTCATCGAGCACGACATGCCGCTCATCACGACGGTGTCCGACCGCATGCTGGCGCTCGAGCTCGGGGTCGTCATCGCCGAGGGGCCGCCCGAGCAGGTCATCCACGAGCCTCGCGTCGTCGAGTCCTACCTGGGAACGGCGGGCGCCCACGTCGCCCGCTCGGGGGCCATCGCATGAAGCGGCTGCTGACCCTGGTCCTCCTCACGCCGGCGCTTGCCCTCGTCCCCGGCACCGCCCGCGCGCAGGCGCCGGACGCCGTCGGCTGGTGGTCCGCAGCCCACCGCAGCTCCGTGCCCGTCGTCGTCCCGCCGGCTCCCGACGTGACGGCGGGGGACCTGCTGCTTCAGGGCGGCGACGTCCAGCGCGAGCTGCCGAACACGGCTCCGGCGCCGACGGCGCTCGGCGCCCTGCGCTACGCCCTGCCGGACGGTGCCACCGTGGATCGCCTGACGCTCCAGGTGGCCACCGGCGCGCAGGCGATGGATGTCCGTGCCTACGCCACGACGTCGCCGTGGCAGCCGGTCGAGAACGGTGCCATCGAGGCGGCGCCCGTCCCGGACCTCTCGCGGTACGCCGTGGGCACCCTGACCGGCAGCAGCCTGGTCTTCGACGACATCGGCAAGCTCGCCACCGAGGACGGGCTGCTGTCCGTCGTGCTCGTCCCCGGCGTCAGCGACCGGGTCGTCGTGCTGCCGCCGAAGGCGACGGCGCTGACGGTGACTCAGGCGCAGGCGTCCGAGCCCGACCCGCCGCCGACGGCGTTCGACCCGCCGACCATCCCGGCCGGACCAGCCCTGGCGCCCATCCCGGTCGCGGTCGCGCCGGCCGTCCCTGTCGTGACGGTCGACGTCCCGCAGGTGGTCCCGAGCCTGGCGTCCCCGCAGCCGCAGGCCCCCGCCCGACCGGTCGTGGCCGCGGGCGTGCGGCGGACCGTGACCGCCGACGACTCCCGGACCCGGTTGTTCGTGCTCCTGGAAGCCGTCCTGCTGACGGTCTTCTTCGGTCTGCTGGGCCTCGGCCCCCTCGCCGCCCTCGCGCGCCTCACCGGTTCGGCCGAGGAGGTCTCCACGGAGCGGGGGATCGGCCGGTTCCGGACCGCCCGCGAGGGGACGGCGGCCCGGCTGTGACGGCCACCCTCCCCGTCGACGGGCGGCTCGCACGGTCGGCGCGCACCCGGTCCGCCGTCATCGACGCCCTGCTGCAGCTCAACCTCGAGGGCGACCTCAGCCCGACCGCCGGCCGGGTCGCCCAGCGGGCCGGGGTCGCGCTCCGCACCGTCTACGGCCACTTCGCCGACCTCGAGAGCCTGTTCGCCGAGGCGGGCCTCCGGGCCCTGCACCGGGTCCGCGAGCTGTCCATCGCGTTCACCGCCTCCTGGGCGGACGACCCCGGCCGGCTGCCGCTCGAGCAGCGCGCCCGGCGGTTCGCCGAAGCCCGTGGCGTGGTGCTCGAGTGGCTGCTGCCCATCTCCCGCGCGGCGGCGCTGCGGGAGGGCCTGAGCCCGCAGATGCAGCGCAACCGCGCCCAGTTCGTCGCGCTCGGCGACAGCGAGGTGCGGGTGCTGTTCGCCCCCGAGCTGGCCGGGCTCGACGAGGCGGCCGCGAGCCGGGCGGTGCACGCGCTCCACGTCGTCGCCGGGGGACCGGCCTGGGCAGCGCTGCGGCAGGACCGCGGCCTTCCCCCGGAGGCTGCCGTGTCGCTGCTCGGCGACCTCGTGGTGGCGACCGCGCGGGCGGTCTTTCCTGTGACGGCCCGTCACACCTAAACTCGCGCCATGCGCCGTACCCCCCTCGTCCTCGCCGCCGCGGCCGCCGGTGGCTACGCCGTCTCGCGCCGCCGCCGGGAGCCCGGCTCCTGGCCGGAGCTGCACGCGCGGACCGTCGGTGTCCCCGCCGACGACGGCACCGTCCTGCACGCGGAGGTCTCGGGCCCCCACGACGCGAGCGGCACCGTCGTCCTCGCCCACGGCTACGTCCTGTCGAACCGGCTCTGGGACCAGCAGGTCGCGGCGCTGATCGAGGCCCGCCCCGACCTGCGCGTCATCACCTACGACCAGCGCGGCCACGGGCAGTCGAGCCGTGCGCCGAGGGACTCCGCGACGATCGACCAGCTCGGCCGTGACCTCGCCGCCGTCCTCGACCAGCTGGCCACCGGCCCGGTCGTCCTGGTCGGCCACTCCATGGGCGGCATGACGATCATGTCGTACGTCGAGCAGCACCCCGACCAGGTCGGCACCCGGGTCGTGGGCGCGGGCCTGGTGGCCACGTCCAGCGGGGGCCTCGCCGACCTGACCTTCGGGCTCCCGACGCGGGCCTCCGACCGCCTCAAGGTCGTCATCCCGGCCGGGATGGAGCAGGCCCGGCGCTGGGAGGACGCCGGGCGCAAGCCGCTCCCGCAGCCGTTCCTGCGCCCCGTCCTGTTCGGCCGGGCCGCGCGCCCTGCCGACGTGCGCCGCACCTTCGAGGTGCTGAGCGCCTGCTCCGCGCACACGGTCGCCGACTTCTTCGAGACGTTCACGGCGCACGACCGGCTCGCGGCGCTCGCGGCGCTGTCCGACGTACCCGTCTCGATCCTCATCGGCAGCGCCGACCGGCTCTGCCCGCTCCCGATGAGCCGGGCCATGGCCGACGCGCTGCCGCACGCCCGGCTGCGCGTCTACCCCGGCGCCGGCCACATGCTGCAGCTCGAGCGCGCCGCCGAGGTCAGCGCCGAGCTGGTCTCGCTGGCGTCAGCCATCCCGGCGGAGCGCCTCGCGTCCGTCTGAGCGCACCGCCGCGATCTTCCTCAGCGTGCCCCCGACCCGCCGTCCAGGAGCCCGACAGGCGGAAGCTCGCGAGGCTCTACTTCGCTTCCCGCAACAGGTCCCCGAGGCGGCTGACGCCCTTGACCAGGTCGTCGTCGCCGAGGGCGTACGACAGCCGGAAGTAGCCCGGGGTGCCGAAGGCCTCACCCGGCACCACCGCGACGCCGACCTCGTCGAGCACGAGCTCGGCGAGCTGAGCAGAGCTCTCGATCGTCTTGCCGCGCAGCGTCTTGCCGATCAGCGCCTTCACCGACGGGTAGCAGTAGAAGGCGCCGAACGGCTCGGGGCACTCGACGCCCGGGATCTCGTTGAGCATCCGGACCATGGTCTGCCGGCGACGGTCGAAGGCCGCCCTCATCTCGGCGACGGCGGTCAGGTCACCCTCGACGGCGGCGAGCGCGGCACGCTGGGCCACGTTCGAGACGTTGGAGGTGGCATGGGACTGCAGGTTGGTGGCCGCCTTGACGATGTCGATCGGTCCGATGAGCCAGCCCACGCGCCAGCCGGTCATGGCGTAGGTCTTGGCGACGCCGTTGACGACGACGCACTGCTCGGCCAGGTCGGGGCACGCGACCGGCATCGACACGTGCTCGGCGTCGCCGTAGACCAGGTGCTCGTAGATCTCGTCGGCGACGACCCAGACGCCGTGCTCCAGGGCCCAGCTCCCGATCGCCTCGACGAGCGCGGGCGGCGCGACGGCGCCTGTCGGGTTCGAGGGCGAGCACCACAGCAGCACCTTGGTGCGGTCGGTGCGGGCGGCCTCGAGCTGCGCCACCGTCGGCAGGTAGCCGCCTTCCTCGGTCGTCACGACGTCGACCGGCACGCCCCCGGCGAGCTTCACGGCCTCGGGGTACGTCGTCCAGTACGGCGCCGGCAGCAGCACCTCGTCGCCCGGGTCGAGCAGGCTGGCGAAGGCCTCGTAGACGGCCTGCTTGCCGCCGTTGGTCACCAGGACCTGGGCCGCGTGCACGTCGTACCCGCTGTCCCGCTTGGTCTTCTCCGCGATCGCGTGCTTGAGCTCCGGGAGGCCGCCGGCAGGCGTGTAGCGGTGGTTGGCGGGGTTCGAGCAGGCCGCCACGGCCGCCTCGACGATCGCGGCCGGGGTCGCGAAGTCGGGCTCGCCCGCGCCGAAGCCCACGACGTCCTCGCCGGCGGCCTTCTTGGCCTTGGCCTTGGCGTCCACAGCCAGGGTGGCTGACTCGGCGATGGCGCCGATGCGAAGGGAGACACGGCGGGAGTCGAAGTGAGGGACGGTCATGGGACCATCTTCCCAGGCCTCGCCAAACGGCTTGTCTTGGGGGCCGGACGGCTGACGCCCTACACTTGTCCGTCTGGGGCTCGACGCCTCTGCTCCGGCGCGCCATCAGGC
>JAODNF010000012.1 GCA_025464915.1 Frankiales bacterium
CCGGAGCTGATGAGGATGTCGTTCACGACGGCGCGCTCCCTGCGCGGGGGCGCGCCTGCCTACTCGGAGGGTGGTCCACGTCGGGAAGCCTAGGCGAAGGGCCCGGTACGTCGACGACGCACCGGGCCCTAGATCGCGCCGCTAGAAGGAGGTCAGCGCCTCGTTGAACGTCGCGGACGGTCGCATGACGGCGTCCGTCTTGGCCTTGTCGACGTAGTAGTAACCGCCGATGTCCGCGGGCTTGCCCTGCACCGCCAGCAGCTCCGCGTTGATCTGCTCCTCCGACGACGCGAGCCGTTCGGCCAGCGGCGCGAACAGGGCCGCCGCGTCGGGGTCGTCGGTCTGCGTCGCCAGCGCCTGGGCCCAGTAGAGCGCCAGGTAGAAGTGCGAGCCGCGGTTGTCGATCTGGCCGACCTTGCGGGCGGGCGACCTGTTCTCCTCGAGGATCCGGCCGGTGGCCGCATCGAGGGTCCGCCCGAGCAGCGCCGCCCGTGCGTTGGAGGTCTTCTCGCCGAGGAACTCGAAGGAGACCGCCAGCGCCAGGAACTCACCGAGGCTGTCCCACCGCAGGTAGTCCTCCTTGACGAGCTGCTGCACGTGCTTGGGCGCGGAGCCACCGGCACCGGTCTCGAACAGCCCACCACCCGCCATCAGCGGCACGATCGACAGCATCTTCGCGGACGTGCCGAGCTCGAGGATCGGGAACAGGTCGGTCAGGTAGTCGCGGAGCACGTTGCCCGTGACCGAGATCGTGTCCTCGCCCTTGGCCGCCCGCTCCAGCGTGAACCGGGTGGCCGCGGCGACGTCGAGGAACTGCAGGTCCAGGCCCGACACGTCCAGCCCGGCGAGCACCGCGTGGACCTTGCGAAGCACCTCCGCGTCATGAGCCCGAGTGGCGTCCAGCCAGAACACCGCCGGCGCACCCGTCGCGCGGGCGCGGGAGACGGCGAGCTGCACCCAGTCCGTGATCGGCGCGTCCTTGGTCTGGCAGGCCCGGAAGATGTCTCCCGCCTCGACGTCCTGCGAGAGCAGCACCTCGCCGGCGCTGTTGACGACCTGCACGACACCCGGCGACGCGATCTCGAAGGTCTTGTCGTGGCTGCCGTACTCCTCGGCCTTCTGCGCCATCAATCCGACGTTGGGCGTGGTGCCCATCGTGGTCGGGTCGAACGCGCCGTGAGTCCGGCAGAAGTCGATCGTCTCGGCATACAAGGGCGCGTACGACGAGTCCGGGATGACGTACAGCGTGTCCTGCAGCTTGTCCTGCGCGTTCCACATCTGGCCGCTCGAGCGAATCGCCGCCGGCATCGAGGCGTCGATGATCACGTCCGACGGCACGTGCAGGTTGGTGATGCCCTTGGCCGAGTCCACCTGCGCCAGGTCCGGTCCCGAGGAGTACGTCGAGGTGATCGCGCCTTCGATCTCCGCCCGCTTCTGCGGGGGGAGCTTGTCCAGCGCGGAGAGCACGGAGGCCAGGCCGTCGTTCGGGTTGGCGCCCACCGAGGCCAGGTCGTCACCGAAGCGGTCGAAGACGTCCGCGAAGAAGGTCCGCACGACGTGACCGAAGATGATGGGGTCGGAGACCTTCATCATCGTCGCCTTGAGGTGCACGGAGAACAGCACGCCCTCGGCCTTGGCAGCGGAGACCTGCTCGGCGAGGAAGGCCTGCAGCGCCGCCTTGTGCATGACGGCCGAGTCGACGATCTCGCCGGCCTGGACCTTCAGCCCGCTCGTGAGCGGGGTGGTGGAGCCGTCCGCGACGAGCTGGATCGTGAGGGTGTCCTGCGCCGGCACGGTCACCGACGTCTCGGAGTGCCGGAAGTCGCCGTGGCTCATCGTGACGACGCGCGACTTCGAGTCCGAGGACCAGGCGCCCATCGAGTGCGGGTGCTTGCGGGCGTACCCCTTGACCGAGGCCGGAGCCCGCCGGTCGGAGTTGCCCTCGCGCAGGACCGGGTTGACCGCGGAGCCCTTCACCGAGTCGAACTTCGCCTTGTCCTCCGGGGAGGCGGTGTCGTAGTCGGGCACGGCGAAGCCGGCCGCCTGCAGCTCCGCCACGGCTGCCTTGAGCTGCGGGATCGAGGCGCTGACGTTGGGCAGCTTGATGATGTTGGCGTCTGGCGTCTTCGCCAGCTGACCGAGCTCCGCGAGGGCGTCCGGTGCCAGGCCGAAGGCCGCGAGGATGCGCCCCGCGAGCGAGATGTCGCGGGTCTCGATGCCGACACCGGCCTTGTTCGCGTAGGCCTCGATGACGGGCAGCAGCGAGTGCGTCGCGAGCGCCGGCGCCTCGTCGGTGTAGGTGTAGATGATCTTCATCAGATGAGGCCGAGCTCGCGCACGGCGTCGCGCTCCTCGCCGAGCTCAGCGACAGACGCGTCGATCTTCGAGCGCGAGAAGTCGTTGATCTCGACGCCCGAGATGATCTCCCACTCGCCGTTGACGGCGCGGCAGGGGAAGGAGCTGATGAGTCCCTCCGGCACGCCGTAGGACCCGTCGGACGCGACCGACGACGAGGTCCAGGAGGTGCCGTTGACCCAGTCGTAGACGTGGTCGATCGCGGCGTTGGCGGCCGACGCAGCCGACGAGGCGCCGCGCGCGTCGATGATGGCCGCGCCGCGCTTGGCGACCGTCGGGATGAACGTGTCCTTGAGCCACGTCTCGTCGACCTGCGACGCCGCCGACGCGCCGTTGACCTGGGCCGTGTAGAGGTCCGGGTACTGCGTCGCGGAGTGGTTGCCCCAGATCGTCATCTGCGAGATGTCGGTGACCGGCACCGACAGCTTGGCGGAGAGCTGGGACAGCGCGCGGTTGTGGTCCAGGCGCGTCATCGCCGTGAAGCGGTTGGCCGGCACGTCCGGTGCGTTCTGCTGCGCGATGAGGGCGTTGGTGTTGGCCGGGTTGCCGACGACGAGGACCTTGATGTCGGAGGCGGCGTGCTCGTTGATCGCCTTGCCCTGCGGGCCGAAGATCGAGCCGTTGGCGGACAGCAGGTCGCCGCGCTCCATGCCCGGGCCGCGGGGACGCGCGCCCACGAGCAGCGCCACCGAGGTGCTGTCGAAGGCCGTCTTCAGGTCGTCGGTGATGTCGATGCCGGTCAGCAGCGGGAACGCGCAGTCGTCGAGCTCCATCGCGGTGCCCTCGGCGGCCTTCAGAGCCGGGGTGATCTCCAGCAGGCGCAGGCGCACGGGCACGTCCGGGCCGAGAAGGTGTCCGGAGGCGATGCGGAAGAGGAGGGCGTAGCCGATCTGGCCGGCCGCTCCTGTGACGGTGACGTTCACGGGCTGAGCCATAGGTGGAGCTCCAACGATCGAGTGGGTTGTCGCAGACAGCCTAGTGAGGTCGCCTAGGAGCTCGTCGGGATGGTGTTGGCGAGCACGACCAGCCCGAACCCGAGGGTGAGCAGGACGGCCGCGTCGACCCCGCGGGACCGCACGACGAGCAGGCCGGCCTGCCTCGCGGGGAGGCTCAGCCGCATCGCCGCGGCCAGGCAGAACGAGAGCCCGATGACGCCCGAGCCGAGCCGCCAGCGGTCCAGGACCGCCACCAGGACGACGCCGAGCGCGGCGACCGCGATCGAGAGCCCCAGCGGCAGCTCCCTCACGGGTTCGTGGTCCCGGGCCGGGGCTCCGGCGCCGGCTCCCCGCGCAGCACGGCGACGGCCAGGTCCGCCTGGGCGGCCCGCACGAGCACGTGGTCGGTCGTGAAGCCGGCCATCGACGTGAACGGGATCTGGGCCGACGCCAGCCGGCCGGCCACGTCCGCGAGGAACCCGACCTGCTCCCACGGGAGCGGCCCGGCGAAGGTGATCCGGCGCCAACCGGGCTCCAGTGCCAGCGAACCGGGCGGCACCACGGCCTCGGCGCAGACGAGCGTGACCTCGCCCTCGTCCTCGACCATCCCGAAGAACCCGTCCGGCAGCGTGGCCGGGCGCCAGCCGCGCGGCCAGCGCGCCACGGCGAGGTGCGTCGGGTCCAGCTGCGGGCCCAGGTCCGTCACGAGCCGAACCCTACTCAGGCACAAAAGGTGTGAAGGGGGTGTCCTCGGGGGTAGGGGCTGATCGACCCCAAGTGCGAAGGAGCTGTGCTCGCATGGACACGCCCCACCTCCGGCTCGAAGAGAGCGGTGAGACGTTCGCCCTGACCCGCGAGCTCACGACCATCGGACGCGGCGAGGGGGTCGACGTCTCGCTCGGTGACCCCAGTGTCTCCCGGTTGCACGCGGAGATCATCCGCCGCGGACCGTGGGTCTACGTCTCCGACCTCGGCCTCTCCGTCAACGGCACGCGCGTGAACGGGCGCCCCGTCGGCGCCCGGGTCCTGCAGGAGGGCGACGTGCTGTCCTTCGGCACCTGCCGCACGCGGGTCGGCGGTCTCGCCGGGCTCGCCGCGGCCGACGACACCGTGGAGCTGCGCCGCATCTCCGCTCCGGACCTCACCCGTCGCGAGCACGAGGTGCTCACGTCGCTGTGCCGCCCGGCCCTGCAGCAGGACGCCTTCGTCGCCCCGGCGACGGCGCACGAGATCGCGGCCGAGCTCGTCGTGACCGAGGCCGCCGTCAAGCAGCACCTGCTGCGGCTCTACCAGAAGTTCCGCATCGCCGAGGGCGTCAACCGCCGGGCCCGGCTGGCCAACGAGGTCATCAGCGCCGGCGTCGTACGGCCCCTCCCGGGCGATGCGGAATCGGATGTCCGCCGCGCCGGCTGATCACTAGCCTGGCCGCGTGCAGCAGCGGCCCCGGCTCCTCCTCCTGGGCTGGCTGACGGCCACGGTGGCCTTCGCGATCGACGGCTACCTCCCCGCGCTCCCCCAGGTGCGGCGCGACCTGCACACCACCACGGCGGCCACCAACCTGACGCTCACGGCCTTGCTGCTCGGCCTCGCGGTCGGGCAGCTTGTGGGTGGCTCGTGGTCGGACGCCGTGGGGCGCAGGCGCCCGATCCTCATCGGCCTTGCCGGGTACGCCGTGACGGCCGCCCTCTGCGCGGTGGCCCCCGACGTGACGATCCTCGTCGGGTTGCGGGCGCTGCAGGGGCTCTTCGGCTCGATCGTCATCGTCGTGACGAGGGCTGTGGTGCGCGACTGCTGGGAGGGCGCCGAGGCGGCCCAGGTGTTCGCGAAGCTGCTGCTGGTCTTCGGCGCTGCACCGGTGCTCGCTCCGCTCCTCGGGGCCCAGGTGCTGAGGGTGACCAGCTGGCGCGGCATCTTCGTGCTGCTGGCCGTGCAGGGGCTGGTGCTCGGCCTCGCGGCCCTCCGAGGGCTGCCCGAGACGCTGCCGCCGGAGCGCCGCAAGACCGGTGGGCTGGGCGACACGACCCGGTCGTTCGGCCTGCTCGTCCGGGACCGGCACTACGTGCTGGTCACCGCCGCCGCCGGCCTCGGGTACGGCTCGCTGTTCGTCTACCTGTCCGGATCGTCGTTCACGCTCCAGCAGGTCTTCGACCTCAGCCCGCAGCAGTTCGCCCTCAGCTTCGGGGCCAACGGGGCCGCCTTCGTCGCCACCAGCCAGATCGGCGCGGCCCTCGTGCCGCGCACCGGAGCGCGGGCCCTGATGCTCACCGGCGCCTCCGTGCAGGTGCTCGCCGGGGCGACGCTCGTCGCCGGCGACGCGGCCGGCGCGGGGCTCACGACGGTGCTCATCGGCTTCGCGCTGGTCACCTCGAGCCTGGGTCTGGTCACCCCGA
>JAODNF010000025.1 GCA_025464915.1 Frankiales bacterium
CGACCGCGGGCTGCTAGACGGCCACGCCACGGTCCTGACAGGCGACGGGGAAGCCGGCCCGTCACCGCGCTCCGGCCTCTCCGACGCGCTGCGGCGTCGCGAGGTGAACTTCGGTGCTGTCCGCGACAACGCGTCGGCGACCCTGACGCGCGATCAGTCGCCGCGCCGGCAGCAAGCCGCCTCCGACGTCCTCCCGGTCGAAGGCGTCCAGCACCTCGCGACCGCCGCGTACGTCGGCGCCACCGACGTCTCGGCCTCGAGCAGCGCTTCCGACGCGGGCGCCGTCGTCGATCACGACCCGTCGCACCAGCCCTTCTCCGCCTTCGACGGCGACGACCTGACCTCCTGGGTCACCGGTGGCCTCGCCGGCGCGACCGGCCAGTGGGTGCAGGTGGACCTCGCGGACGCCGTCGACCCGACCGGCCTGGCGGTCCGCTTCCTGCGCGACCAGCGGGTGAGCGGCACGGTCACGGCTGTCACCGTCACCACCGACCACGGGAGCCGCAGGACGCAGACGAGGGGCAACGAGCAGGTGCAGGGGCTCGATGTGCCACCCGGCACCACGAAGACGCTGCGCCTCACCCTCGACCAGGTCGACGGCGACGGGTTCGGCGTGGTCGCCGGCATCCGCTCGCTGACCGTCCCCGGGACCACGGTGCAGGAGACCGTCGTGCTGCCCGACGACCAGGACCTGTCGCGGGACGGGACGGTGCTGCTCGACCGCGCCCCGACTGCCCGGTCCGCCTGCGTCGGGTCGGTCTGCTCGCCGGACCTGCTGAAGCTCGGTGAGGACGTCGTCCGGCTCGACCGCACCCTGGTGCTGCGCCAGCCGGCGAGCCTGCCGATCACGGGTTCGGCCACGACGGTCCCGGGTGCTGCCCTGAACACGCTCCTCGACGCCGGGAGCCGCATCCAGGTCACCGCGAGCTCGGTCTGGGTCGACGACCCGCGGCAGCGTCCGGGCGCCGTCGTCGACAGTGACCTGACCACGGGCTGGATCGCCGGACAGGACGACAAGGCTCCCTCACTCACGCTGCGGCTCAAGGGCACCTCGTCGATCGACCACCTGACGCTCGCGACCTCCGACGACCTCGTCGCCGCACGTCCCACCAGGGTCGAGGTCACCGTCAACGGCACAGTCACCACTGACGACGTGCCCGACGACGGCGTGGTGAAGCTCCCCCCGACCCGCACCGACCGGATCGTGGTCCGCTTCCTGGCCTGGGAGAAGCGCGTCTCACACGGTCGTGACGGGAGCGCTCAGCGGCTGCCCGTAGGCGTCTCCGAGATCACGCTCCCGGGAAGCACACCGTCGACCCCTTCGGCGACGGTGCGGATCCCGTGCGGCAGCGGGCCGCCGGTGGTCGTCGACAACCGGCCGTACCGGACCACCGTCCTCGGCACCCGCAGCGACCTGCTGACCGGTGCGCCCATGGTGCTGACGCTGTGCGACGCCGTGCCGCTGCTCGCGGCCGGGCCGCACCGGTTCGCCGCCGCGAGCCAGGGCGGCGTGCAGGTGGAGGGGCTGACCCTCGGCAGCTCGCTGACGAGCCCGACCTCGAGCCGGGCCACGACCGTCGACCGCTGGGACGTCGAGCACCGGGCGGTCACCGTCGGCTCCGGGGACGCGTCGTTCCTGGTCGTGCACGAGAACGCGAACCGCGGATGGCGCGCCACCCTCGACGGCAAGGCCCTGACGCCGACCACCGTCGATGGCTGGCAGCAGGCCTGGCTCGTTCCCGCGGGTGCCGGCGGTCAGGTCCACCTGGACTTCACGCCGGGCCGCACGTTCCACCTGGCGCTCGTCATCGGAGGACTGCTCGTGCTGCTGCTCCTCGGCCTGGCCGTGGCTCCGGCGAGGACGCGACCTGTGAGCCAGTCACGTGACCTCGACGTTCCGCTGCCGGTCCGGGTCGCGCTCGCGCTGGGCGTCATGGTGCTGCTCGGAGGCGTCGCCGGCGCGGTCACGCTCGCCATCGCGGTCGGGGGGGTGCTGGTCGCGCGCAGGGACGACCTGACGTCGGCCGTGACGCTGACGCTCGTGGTCTCGGCGGGGCTGCTCACGGCCTACTCGCCCTATGCCGGTGACCGGCCTCCGGGGGCCTTCAGCACCGAGGTGCAGCTGGTCGTGCTGATGGCCCTGTCGCTCGCCGCGGCCGCGGTCAGCGTCCGGCCGTGGTCCACCGACGCTTCTGGGCGAGAGCAGGACGCTCCACCAGCCGCAGGCTGAGCCACGCGACGGCGAAGCTCAGGGGCAGGACGAGCACCGTCATGAGCAGCAGGTTGCCGTGGAACAGCTCGATGCCCAGTGCCTGGTAGACGAGGTGAAGAACGAGCAGGTGCCACAGGAAGACGCCGTAGGACACCTCGCCCATCCAGCGCGCGACCGGGTGCTCGAGCACCCGGCGCACGGGTGACCGGTCGTCGGTGCCGAACACGGCGGGGATCACCAGGAACGTCGCGGCGACGGCGTAGAGCAGGTGCTTGGTGAGGGCCTCGCCGGGAGTCGCCAGGTCGAGGCCGAGCGGACCGCCGAGCGGTGTCGCGGTGAGCCACACGAGCAGCAGGGCGATCCCGAAGCAGGTGCCGCCGGAGTCGCCGAGCTGGTCCAGCAGACGCCACCGCCCTGTCCGCTCGTGCTGCGCGCGCAGGACCGCCAGGCCCATGCCGAGAGCGAACCAGTCGAGGTAGGCCGGCAGCCACAGCCCGCCGATCGCGGGGTCGGGCACGCCGAGGCCGCGCGTCGTCAGGGTCCACCCGACCGCCACCACTCCGAGGCCGATCAGCAGGGTGCGGTGCCCGAAGCGACGACCGAGCCACGCGAGCAGAGGGAGTGCCAGGTAGAAGGTTCCCTCGACGCACAGGCTCCACATCTGCGTCAGGCCGGGCAGCAGGTGCCCCTTGTCGTAGACCTGCAGCAGCAGCAGCTGGCGCGCGACCTCGCCCACCGACGCGAACGACGACGCCATGACCGGCAGCACGACGAGCACCACGAGCCAGTACGCCGGCAGCACGCGCAGCGCGCGGTTGCGGAAGTACGTCGCCACGTGCGGCACCGGCTTGCCCGCCAGCTCGGCACGGACGAACGGGCCGTAGAGCAGGAAGCCGGACAGCAGGAAGAAGATCGTGACGCCGAAGTCGAGGCGGCCGAGCAGCGATCCCACCGAGCTGCGGAAGGTCTCGCCGGTCTGGAACCCGAGGTGCGTGAAGACCACGCACACGACCGCGAGCGCGCGCAGCCCGTCGAGCGCGGGGTAGGTCCCCCCGCGCCGAACCGGGGCCGTCGTGTCGGCAACCGCGGTGGCCATGTCCCGAACACTAGATGCCCTACGGTCGGCTCCATGGCTGACGCGCACGTCCGTTCGCGCGCGGGCCTGCTCGTCGGTGCCGGGCTCTCGCTGCTGCTGCTCGCGCCGGTGCTCGGTCCGGGGTACGTCCTGGTGCGTGACATGGCCTTCGTCCCGCGCACTCCCCTCGGCGGCCAGCTGCTCGGTCTCGACGGCGTCCCGCGAGGGGTGCCGAGCGAGCTGGTCATCGCGCTGGCCAGCCGCGTCGTCGCGACGGGTTGGCTGCAGGACCTCGTCCTGGTCGGGCTCGTGCTGTTCGCAGCGTGGGGCGCCGCGCGGCTCGCACCGACGACATCGACGGCAGGTGCGGTCGCCGCGGCCACCGCCTACGGCTGGTCGGCGTACCTGCACGAGCGGTTGCTGCTGGGGCAGTGGGCGCTGCTGCTCGGCTGGGCCGTGCTGCCGTGGGCGGTTCGCGCCGCCCTGGACTGGCGGCGGGGGGCCCCGGGCTGGGGCACCGCTGCCGCTCTCAGCATCGCGGCGCTCGGGGGCGCCAACTCGCTCCTGCTCGTCGGCCTGGCCGTCGTCGTCTGCGGCAGGCCGTGGAAGGCCCTCGGCGCGACCGCGCTGCTGTCGCTGCCCTGGGCCGTCCCAGGGCTGCTGCAGCACCAGGTCGCGGGTGACCCGCGTGGCGTCGCGGCCTTCGCGGCCAACAGCGACAGCCCGTTCGGCGTCGTCGGGTCGCTCCTGACGGGCGGCGGGGTGTGGGCGCGGCCGGCCTTCCCGGACGGCCGCCACGCCGGCTCGTGGGTGGCGCTGGCCGTCCTCGTCGCGGCTGCCGCAGGCATACCCATGCTGCGCCGCCGCCTCGGCGACGGGCTGCTGGTGGCCGCTGCGCTGGGACTGCTCGTCGCCCTGCTCGGGACGTTCGTCCCGGGCGTGCTGCGCTGGGCCGTCGAGCACGTCCCGGCCAGCGGGCTGCTGCGCGACGGGCAGAAGTGGATGGCGCCCCTGGTCCTGCTCACCGCCGCGGGACTGGCCTGCACCGTCGAGCTCGTCAGCAGTCGTGTGCAGGAGGCAGGAGCCCGCCACATCCTGGTGGCCGTCGTCGCCCTGGCGCCGCTCGCGGCCCTGCCCGGTGCGGCGTGGGCCGAGAACGGCCGCCTGACCTCCAGCCACTACCCCTCCGACTGGGGGCGGGTGACGCGGCAAGCGCACGGCACCGTCCTCGTGCTGCCCTGGTCGCTCTACCGCGCCTTCCCGTGGGACGACCAGGTCACGGTCCTGGACCCGGCGACGAAGCTGCTCCAGCGCCCCGTCGTCAACGACGCGCTGCCGCTGCCCGGCACTGCCGTCAGCGGCGAGGACCCTGTTGCGGCACGCCTCGACGCCGAGGTCCGCGCAGGAGGTCCCTTGATCCAGGCCCTGCAGCGGGAGGGCGTGGACCAGGTCCTCGTGGAGCGCACCACGGCCGGGTACGACGACAGCTCCGCGAGCCGACAGACCGCAGGCCTTCCGCTGGCCGCCGAGACGGCGGAGCTGCGGCTCTACGACGTGCCGTCGCCTGGTCCGTCACCCGAGCCGCTGGCGGCCTGGCCGGTCGTGCTCGCGGACCTCGCGGCGCTGGTCTTCGCCGCGCTGGCCGTCAGCCGCGCGTGCCGTCCAGCACGTCGCTGAACCCGGCGGCCGTCGCGGCCCAGGTGAAGCGGCCGGCGTGAACGCGGGCGGCGCGGCCGAGGCAGACCCGCTCGGTCGGGTCGGTGAGCAGCGCGCGCAGCGCCTCGCGGAACTCGTCCTCGTCGTCGGCGAGCACGCCCGTGACGCCGTCGACGACCGACTCCGCGAGCCCACCGGCGTACCGGAAGGCGACCGACGGGGTGGCGTGACCGCCGGCCTCGACGACCGACAGCCCCCAGCCCTCCTTGAGGGACGGGACGGCGTGCACCCAGGATCGAGCCAGCAGCTCGTGCTTGTCGGGCTCGCTGACCCGGCCGTGGATCGTGACGATGTCCTGCAGGCCGAGCTCGGCGACGCGCGTGACGAGGGCGTCGTGCCAGTAGCCGTCGCCGGCCACCTCGACGCGGAGGTCGGGGATCTCGTGGCGCAGCTCGGCGGCGGCGTCGAGGACCAGCTCGACGCGCTTGTGGGGGACCAGCCGGCCGAGGACCGCGATGGTCGGGACGGTGGCGCGAGTCGACAGGACCGGGAAGGCGGGGGAGGTGCCGTTGTGCACGACGCTGATCCGGCGGGCGTCGATGCCGAGGCCGACCAGCTCGGTCTTGGTCACCTCGGAGACGGCGACGTAGGAGCAGCGCCGGTTCACGCGAGGGGCGACCCACGACTCGAGCCACCAGCCGATGCGAGCCACCTTCGGCCCGAAGACGACGCCCCACTGCTCGCGGTGCACGTGGTGGACGAGCACGACGACGCGGCGCCGCGTGAAGAGCCGAGCGAGGAAGGGCACGCCGTTGTGCACCTCCACGACGACCCCCGTGCGGCCCAGCCTGCCGAGCACCATCAGAAGGGCGGCCCAGAGGTAGACGGTGACGTGGTTGCCGCGGCGCACGTAGCGGACGCCGTTCTTCACCTCGTCACGGGGAGCGGAGCCGTGGTCGGCGCAGAAGAGCGTGACGCGGTCGCCGCGGCGGGCGAGGCGCGAGGCGAGGCTCTCGACGTAGAGCTCGGAGCCGCCGCCCTCGGGGTTGGTCAGATCGCGCCAGTTGAGGAGGAGCACGTCCCGGCCGGTCGTGCTCGGCTCGGTCGCAGTGCGCTGCGCGGGGACGAGGACCTCGAGGTCGTGGCCCGGGTCAAGGGATCGCGCGAGGGTGCTCAGCGGAGGGTCCTCTCATCGGCTGCGCCGTTGCAGCTTCTGTTGCACTCACCTTGCAGGAACGGTGCCTTTCCGGACATGAGCCGTCAGGGCCACACATGCCTGGTCCTTCTGGGTCACCCATAAGGTGCGCGCTGTGGAATCGCCCGCGGAACTCGATGTGGACCTCGCCCCGCTCGGCACGTTCGCCCGCAGCCGGCAGCTGTTCGGCGCCTTCCGGTACGAGCAGAGCGACCCGGCGCGGTTCTACACGCTGCTCGCGTCCGACAGCGCCAGGCAGGTCGCGCACTACACGCCCCTGTCGGGACGCACTCTGCTCGACGTCGGCGGCGGCCCGGGCTACTTCGCCGACGCGTTCCGGGCACGAGGTGCGAGGTACGTCGGGCTCGACGCCGACGCGGGGGAGCTGTCCCTGCACGGCCGGGACGTCGCCGAGGGCACAGTCCTCGGCAGCGGCATGGCGCTGCCCTTCCTGACCGGCTCGGTCGACATCACCTACTCGAGCAACGTCCTTGAGCACGTGCCCGAACCCGAGGTGATGGCCGACGAGATGGTGCGGGTGACCCGGCCTGGCGGTGTCGTCTTCCTGTCCTACAACAACTGGTTCGCCCCAAACGGCGGCCACGAGACCGCTCCGTGGCACTACCTCGGGGGGCACCGGGCGGCCGAGCGGTACACCCGCAAGCACGGCCGCCGGCCCAAGAACGACTTCGGCTCGTCCCTCTACAGGACGTCGGTGGCGCAGATGCTGCGCTGGCTCGAGCGGCAGACCGACGTCGACGTCGTGTCGGTGCTCCCTCGCTACCACCCGTCGTGGGCTCGCTGGATCGTGCGGGTTCCGGTGGCTCGCGAGGTCGGCACCTGGAACCTGCTGCTGGTGATGCGGAAGCGATGACTCTGGCCCCTTCGGGCCATGGGTTCCGCCTCTCCGTCGCGCCTACGTTGCACTCATGCGCGCACGGATGCTCTGCCTTGCCCTCGTCCTGGGTGCTGCGGCCTGCTCGTCAGGCAGCAGCGGTACCAAGAAGCCGGTCCTCAACGACGACGTGACGTCCCTGGCCCACAAGGCCTGCGGCACGCCCTGCACGGGAACCCTCGAGGGGGCTCCCTACAAGGTCGAGGTGCCGGCGACCTGGAACGGGACGCTGCTGCTGTGGTCGCACGGCTACCGCAACGCGGCCGCCGCGCCGCCCGACTTCGCCGCTCCCGACCGGTCCCCGGACGACGCGCCGGACGACGCCACCGCCACGCAGCTGCTGGCGCAGGGCTACGCCCTGGCCGGCTCGGCGTACGCCAGCAACGGGTGGGCGGTGCAGGACGGTGTGAAGGCGGGCGAGCAGCTGCAGGCCTGGTTCACCACGAACGTGGGCAAGCCGCGCCGTACGTATGTCTGGGGAGCCTCCCTGGGCGGGCTCATCACCGAGCTGATCAGCGAGAAGCACCCGGAGTGGGTGACCGGCGCGGCGCCGGAGTGCGGCGCGGTGGCCGGCACCACCGAGAACCTGGACGGTGCGCTCGCGATCGCCTACCTGGTGAAGACGCTCATCGACCCGTCGCTGAAGATCACGGACTACGCCTCGCCGGCGGAGTCGGTCGCGGCCTTCCAGAAGGCGCAGAAGTCGGTCGTGGCCGCCGCGCAGGACGTCAACGGCGGCGGCACGGCCAAGGTCGTGGCGATCGCCACCATCGCCCGGCTGGCCGCGCAGACCAAGACCTACGACGGCCACGACGCCGTGTCGCAGATCAGCGCCAAGGTCGAGGACATCCTCACCGCCATGGGCTTCGCCACGTTCGGGCAGCAGGAGTTCGCCACCCGCGTCGGGGGACAGGGCCTGGACATCACCGGCTTCGACTTCGCCAAGAGCGTCACGTCCGACGACCGCACCACCGTCGGTGCCTACCCGAAGGGCGACCTCGACGCCTACCTCGCGGCGCTAAAGGCGGGCGTCCGCCCGGACGTCGACCCGGCGGCCCGGGCCAAGGCCAAGGAGCAGGGCGAGACGACCGGCAGGATCGCGCACCCGACGATCACGCTGCACGACGAGCAGGACCCGCTGGTCGTGCCGCAGAACGAGCGCGTGCTGGGTGACCGGGTGTTCGCGAACAAGGCGGTCGGCAACCTCGTGCAGCTGTTCACGAAGCCGCCGGCGACCTACAGCGACGCCCCCTACGGCGCGGGCCACTGCACGTTCACCACAACCGAGCAGGTCGGGCTCGTCACGGCCCTCGACCACTGGGTGCGGACGGGTGCGCGGTCCACCCCGACCTATGCCGCGACGGTGTTCGCGCAGCCCACCGGGCTCGACACTTCGTACTACCCTGCGCCGTTCGCGCTGACCTCTTCATCGTAGTCGCTGGGTGAGGAGAAACCCCTCTAAGTGACTAGTGCCCCGAACTGGGTCATTCGTGTTGCATGTCCTTGAGGCTGCCGTCACGACGGAGTGATGTGTGCCCGCTCTGAGGAGGACATGGATGACGACAACCCTGGTAGCAGGGGTGCTCGCCTCGTTGCTGGCGGTCGGTACGACCGTCGGTGTGGTCAAGGCGGTACACAGCCACTCGGCAGATCGTGTGAAGCCGGCATCGACGGCGCCCGTGTACGGGTCCCGCTGATGACCGCCGCCGCGCTCGAGGCGCCCGTGACCCGGCCCACCGCCGTTCAGCGACTGTGGCGTCGGGAGCTCAGCCACTACCCCGAGAACACCCACCGCTACGCGCTGCTGGGCATCGTCGTGCTCTCGACAGTGATCCTCTACTACGAGAACTACGTCGGCGGTTCGGTCGCCACCAAGATCCTCTCCGACCTCCACATGTCGTTCAGCTACTACGTCTACCTGCTCGTGGTGGCCAACGCGATCGGCGCGTTCGCGTCGCTCGCCGCCGGTCTGGCCGACAAGGCCGGGCGCGCCAACCTCGTGGCGTACGGCCTCGTGATCACCGGGCTCCTGACGGCGTTCGCCTTCCCCAACGTCGAGACGAAGTTCCAGTTCGCCGCGGTCAGCGCGTGCCTGGGCGTCGTCGAGGGCATCGTGCTCGTCGCCACCCCGGCCCTCATCCGTGACTTCAGCCCGCAGCTCGGCCGCGCGTCGGCCATGGGGTTCTGGACGCTCGGGCCGGTCGTCGGCTCGCTCGTCGTCAGCCAGGTCGCGACCGCCACGCTCAAGCACAACCCGGAGTGGCAGCACCAGTTCGTCATCTGCGGTGTCGTCGGGCTCGTGGTCGCTGCGATCGCGCTGTTCTCGCTGCGCGAGCTGACGCCGCGCCTGCGTGACCAGCTGATGATCTCCGCGCACGACAAGGCACTCATCGAGGCCCGGGCCAAGGGCATCGACGTCGAGGCGGCGCTGCGCAAGCCGTGGAGCCAGGTCGTCCGGCCCAGCATCGTCGGGTCGGCCATCGCCATCGGCCTGTTCCTGCTCAGCTACTACACGGCCGTCGCGTTCTTCCCGATCTTCTTCCAGACCGTCCAGGGCTTCACGGCCGACCAGGCCAACGGCCTGCTCCGCTACTACTGGGCGTCCAACGCGATCGCGCTGGTCGTCGCCGGCGTGCTCTCCGACCGGCTGCGCGTCCGCAAGCCGTTCATGCTGTTCGGTGCCATCGGTGCCGTCGGCGTCACGATGCTCATCCGCTACCTGACGCCGCACACCGACACGTCCTACAACGCGTGGGCGTTCGTGCTCTGCCTGGTCGGGATCTACGGCGGCTTCGCGTTCGCCTGCTGGATGGCGTCCTTCACCGAGACGGTCGAGGACATCAACCCGGCGCTCACCGCGCACGGGCTCGCCGTCTGGGGGTGGCTGCTCCGCGCCATCGTGGCGCTCAGCTTCCTGATCCTCCCGCAGGTGATCAGCTCGGTCAGCCCGCTGGTCAACCACGGCGCCGAGGTCCAGGCCGCGGCCGCCCGCAACGCGCAGATCCTCCCGACGGTGCAGGCGAACCAGAAGCTGCTCAACTCAGTGTCTGCCCGCTACCCGGACGGCAACGTCCCGGCCGACGTGCAGAAGCAGGTCGTGGAGGCGGTCGGAGCCTCGGTGGCGACCAAGCTGCTCGAGGAGCCGGCCAAGACCGACTTCGGCCCCACGGGCGTGCTGACGAAGTACGGCAGCCAGGTCAGCTCGGCCCAGTCCGACGCACCGGGCCAGTGGCAGAACTGGTTCCTCGTCTGCGCTCTCGGTCAGCTGTTCTTCATCCCGATGGTCTTCGTGCTCCGCGGTCCGTGGAGCACCCGGAAGGCCCGCGAGGAGTCGGACGCCCGCGAGGCGGCCCTCGACGCCGAGCTGCGCCGGATGGCTGCACCGCCGGTCGACATCAGCCAGCCGCGTGCGGCCGGTGACAACTCGGGAACCTCGCTCCGCTCGAGCTAGGAGCCCGCACGGACAGCGACCCCCGGAGCCACGGACGGCACCGGGGGTCCTGACCTGTCCGGGCGCAGGGTGATCGGACACCGGAGTGCGGTGAGCGCACACCTGCCAGCCCGGGCCGTGGTCCCGGAGGTCCGCAGGACGAAAGGCCAACGCAGGGGCGCTTCGCGCACGCCGGGCCGACCACGATCCGCAGCGGCGCGATCCTGCTGGGTTGCGCCGGTTGCGCCCGCTTTGAGCCATGAGATGAGTTCCGGATAGTGACCACTCGTCGGGCGGGTCGTTGACCGTGCATGCCCAGCCTCCGTCACGTGCACGCCGCGCTCGGCGCCCTCGTGCTGGCGGTCGGCGTGGGCGTGGCCCTCACCAGCCACCAGGCCGTCGCGCAGGAGGCGGTCACCGTCGCCGCGCAGCACCCGGCCAGTTGCACGGCGCCGGCGCCGACGACAGCTGCCGGCTACCAGGCGATGTTCGACGACAAGGACGACGCGACCTGGGCCGGCGGTGACCAGGCGGCCACGGTCGCGCTGCCCGACGGCCGCGAGCTGTGGCTGTTCGGCGACACGCTCCGCGGCGACCGGCTCGTCCACAACTCGCTGCTCCTGCAGCGAGGCGGCTGCCTGACGGCCGTCGCCGCCCACGACGAGGTCATCCCGACCCGCACCGACGGCCAGTGGTACTGGCCGCAGTCCGCGGTGGTCCAGGGCAAGCAGCTCCTCGTCTTCTGCGGCCGCGTCGTCCGTACCGGCCCCGGCGCGTTCGACTTCCGCACCACCGGCACCGAGCTCGCTGTCTTCGACCTCAGCGCCCGGACGCCGCGCTTCGTGCGGATGGCGGCCACGCCCTCGACGATCGCGAGCGAGGAGCACAGCCAGTACGGCGCGGCCACCGTCCGCGACGGGGACTGGCTCTACGTCTACGGCACCCGCCACGTCAGCGGGGCTTTCGGTCGCTCGGTCACCGTGGCCCGGGTGCACCCCTCGGAGGTCCTCAGCGCCGCCTCCTGGCGCTTCTGGACGGGACAACGCTGGTCGACCTCCGCAGCCCTGGCGGCTCCCGTTGCGGACCGCTGGTCCACCGCCCTCAGCGTCTGGCGCGCCCCCGACGGCAGCTTCCGCTCGCTGACCAAGAAGGACGACGTCTACGGCCACTCCGTCGTGGCGGGCCGGGCCAGCTCACCGACGTCCGGCTTCAGCCACCGCGTCGTCCTGGACGCCCCGTCGACCAAGGCCTTCCTGCACTACAACGCGCTCGCCCACCCTGAGATCCGGCTCCCCAGCGGCCTGCTGCTCGTCACCGTCTGCCAGAACAGCACCGACCTCACGCGCGTGATCGGGGACCACTCGATCTACAAGCCGCAGTTCCAGACCGTCCGGCCGTAGCTCGGGCACCAGATCCGGCTTCGGGTGGCCGCCCTGCAGGCTCGACGACGCAGAGCTGCGGGACATACCCACCATCCACGACAGACGTCCCTGTCTGATCCACGGCCAGCCCTCACCTGGCGGGAGGTGGCGAGGCGGCCAGCTCGGCGGCAGCGTGAGTGGACGCCCCGTCGCCCGACGCGGTGCCTCGACCCGAACAGGTCACCAAGGTGCAAGGAGATCCCATGATCACCATGACCACCGAGGCCGCGACCCTCATCACCCATCTCATCAACGACAGCGACCTGCCCGACTCGGCCGGCCTGCGACTCGGAACCGACCCGGTCGTCGGTTCTCTCGCGATGAGCCTGAGCCGGAAGCCCAGGAGCAGCGACGTCGTGATCCATCACGGTGGCGCACTGCTGTTCCTGGCCCCCACGGTGGCCGACAGCCTCAACGGTCGAACCCTGAGGGCGCAGCTGGAAGACCGCCCAGCGTTCTACCTGACCTGAAAGCACGTCCTCAGAGCTGGCAAGAGGCCCGCGGCAGCTGTCGGTCCTTCGCGTCGGTCGCGTCATGAGTGTTGGAAGCGCTTGCCCAGCGCTACGCGGAGGGCATCGACTACTGACCAGCTGGAAGGCTCCAGCCAACGGGAGCCTCCCTCAGGACGGTAGGAAGGTCAGGCCTACGACCCCAAGTGCGTACGCGGCCAGCACGGCGATGCTGTCGATGCCGAGTCGCGCGTGCTGGTGCGCCGGCCGGAACAGCAACCCGGCCATGTAGATGATCGTCAGCAGAGCGCCGAGTGCCGTGAGGTAGAGGTCGCTGTTGTGCGCGTTCGGCAGGATCGCCTTGCCACTGACGACCGTCGCGAGCAACAGCAGCACCGGCAGGAACGCATTGCCGCCGAAGATGTCGCCGAACGCGAGCTGGTAGTCGCCGCTGCGGACGGCCGTGAGCCCGGTCGAGAGCTCCGGGAGAGAGGTGGCAGCCGCCAGAACGGTTGCCCCGAAAAGGACCCCTGACAGGCCGAGGTGGTCGGCGGCCTGGCTCCCGCTCTCCTCGAGCAGCGCCCCGGCGATGAGGGTGACAAGAGCGGCCGCGCCGAAGACCGTGACCGCTCGGCCGGTGCCGATGCCGTTCTTCGTCGCGGCCGCCGCGCGCTTCTTCGCCGAGTGCCCGCGTGGCTCCGGTTGCGAGTCGGGCGCGTTGCCGTTGTCCTGCCAAGGGAGAGTCGCCGCGCGCCGGGTGAGGAGCAGCCCTAAGACCCAAATGACCGCGATGGCGATGACGTCTGGGCTCAGCCGGAATGCGATCGCGCCCTTCGGGAGCTGCGCGCCCATGACGACGACGGCGAGCACCGCGACGACGACCGCACCTTCGAGGACGAGCAGCAGGCTTGCCGCCTGGTAGGTCAGGGGGCGCCGAACGCGGACGCCGAACGCATCCAGCGCGACCAGGACGACCGTCTGGATCGCGATCCCACCGAGGATGTTGCTGACAGCGACGTCAACCTGCCCGTTGAGCGCCGCCACGACGGTGATCGCGATCTCGGGCAGGTTGGTGGCCACCGCCAGCAGTACCAACCCGCCGAGGGCCGCGCCGAGGTGAAACCGGTCCGACAGGACGTCGGTGTAGTTCGACAGGAACACCCCCGC
>JAODNF010000026.1 GCA_025464915.1 Frankiales bacterium
CGGAGCCCACGGGCAGGTAGCAGACGAGGACGTCGGCCTTCGCGTCCTTGAGCGCCTGGACGACGTCGACGGGCTCGGCGTCCGACTCCTCGATGGTCTCCCGGTAGTACTTGCCGAGGCCGTCGAGCGTCGGGCCGCGCTGGACGGTGACGTCCAGCGGCGGCACGTCGGCGATCTTGATGGTGTTGTTCTCGCTGTTGAAGATCGCCTCGGACAGGTCGAAGCCGACCTTCTTGGCGTCGACGTCGAACGCGGCGACGAACTCGACGTCGCGGACGTGGTAACCGCCCAGCTCGACGTGCATGAGGCCGGGAACGCGCCCCTGCGGGTCGGCGTCGCGGTAGTACTCGACGCCCTGGACGAGCGACGCGGCGCAGTTGCCGACGCCGACGATGGCTACGCGGACAGAACCCATGATGGGCGTCTCCTTCTTAGAGGGGGTTGGTGCTGGGGTTGGAACGAATGCTGTTTCGCTCGGTCTCGATGAGCTCGGAGAGCCACCGGACCTCGCGGTCGACCGACTCCAGGCCGTGCTCCTGGAGCTGGAGGGTGTAGCTGTCGAGGCGCTCGCGGGTGCGGGCGAGAGAGGTGCGGACACCCTCCCGGCGCTCCTCGAGGCGAGCCCGGCGACCTTCGAGGATGCGGACGCGGACCTCGGGGGCGGTCTTGGCGAAGAACGCGAAGTGGACGCCGAACTGCTCGTCCTCCCAGGAGGCCGGGCCGGCCTCGGCGAGGAGCTCGGTGAAGCGCTCCTTGCCCTCGGCGGTCAGCTTGTAGACGACCTTGCCCCGCTTGCCGGTCAGCGCGGGAGCACCGGCCACCACCTCGGCGTCGCCCTCGTCCTCCGCGATCCAGCCGCTTTCCTTCATGCGGCGCAACGTGGGGTAGAGCGAGCCGTAGGAGAAGGCCCGGAAGCTCCCGAGCGTGGCCTTGAGCCGCTGGCGCAGCTCGTAGCCGTGCAGCGGGCTCTCGTGCAGCAGTCCGAGAACGGCGAGCTCAAGCACGTCGTACCCTCTTCCTGCTCGAGCGATGTATCTGGATTATGTATCGGGGCGATACATCGCGGTGACAGGACTGACCGTACGTCATGGGTGCCGGTTCCGGCAACAGCAGGTGAACCAGGCGTGGCGTGAGGGTGAGCACAGGCCCGGCGCTGTCGAACGCGTCCCAGTGACCGGGATGGCTCGTGTGGCGCTCTCCGGGCTCCCGGGCGCACCATTCCTGCACCCGTTGTCGAAGGAGCCCCGCCCGTGAGCACCACCGTTCTCGCTGCCGTCGAGGAGCGCGCCGAGGAGATCGCCTCCTACGGCCCCGCGAGCGAGCAGGAGGGCAAGCTCGCCGAGGGCGCGGTGAAGCTGCTGCGCGAGGTCGGCATCATGAAGATGCTCGCCCCCAAGACCTACGGCGGCTACGAGTCGCACCCGGTCGAGTGGGCCGAGGCGGTCATGCGGCTCGGCAGCCTGGACGGCGCGACCGGCTGGCTCGGCGGCATCGTCGGCGTGCACCCGTGGGAGGTCGCGATGGCCGACCCGTTGGTGCAGGAGGAGATCTGGGGCAAGGACACCGACGTCTGGGTCGGCTCCCCGTACGCGCCGATGGGCGTGCTGAAGCCGCTCGGCGACGGCAGCCACTCGTTCAGCGGCCACTGGCAGTTCTCCAGCGGCACCGACCACTGCGACTGGCTGTTCCTCGGCGCCCTGATGGGCGATGCGGCCGGCGCGCCGATCATGCCGCCGGTGATGCGGCACGTGCTCATCCCCCGCGCCGACTACGAGATCGTCCAGGACTCCTGGGACGTCGTCGGGCTCAAGGGCACCGGGTCCAAGGACATCGTGGTCAAGGGCGCGATCGTGCCCGACTACCGCATCGTCAACTACGACAAGCTGGCCGAGGGCACGCTCGCCAAGGAGATGGGCATCTCGAACCCGCTCTACTCGGTGCCGTTCTCCGGCATCTTCCCACTGGGCATCACGTCCGCCGTGATCGGCATCGCCGAGGGCGCGCTCGCGCACCACCTCGCCTACCAGCGCACCCGTGTCCAGATCACCGGCACCCGGATCAAGGACGACCCGTACGTGCTGACGGCGATCGGCGAGGCCTCCGCCGAGATCCACGCCTCCCGCACCGTGCTGCTCGACAACGTCAACCGCCTGTACGACGGCACGGCCGCCGGCAAGGCCTTCACGTTCGCCGAGCGCGCCGACTCCCGACGCAACCAGGTGTCCGCGGCCTGGCGGGCCGTCCGCGCGGTCGACGAGATCGTGGCGCGCTCCGGCGGCAACGGCCTGCGGATGGACCACCCGCTGCAGCGCTTCTGGCGCGACGCCCACATGGGACTGGCGCACGCCATCCACGTGCCCGGGTCGATCAACCACGTGTCCGCGCTCGGCCAGGTCGGGCACGAGCCGCCCCCCGGGCCGATGCGCGCCATGATCTAGCACCCCCTTTTCCACGGCACCCTGGTGCTGTGGAGCGGCGGGGAGGTGCTTAGGGTCTGAGGGCATGGAGCGGCGCGATGTGGTGGACCACGGGCTGAAGCGCCGTGCCACGCTCGCGGAGCTCTACTCGGGGCGGGTCAGCACGGGGGAGGTGCAGGACGCCTCGCCGTACCTGAAGTCCGCCGCGAAGCGGCTCGGCGTCGAGACCGACCGCACCTGCCCGGTGTGCCGCAGGGCCACGCTGCACGAGGTGCTCTGGGTCTACGGCGACGCCATCGGCGACGCCGACGGCACCGCCCGCACCCTGGCCGAGGTCGAGCGGCTGGCCACCGAGCGCCCCGACTTCGCGGTCTACGACGTCGAGGTCTGCACCGCCTGCGACTGGAACCACCTGGTCCGCACCTGGCGCACCGGCACGCCGGGTACGCCAGCGGCGCGCCGCACCCGACGCCGCGAGGCCTGAGTCGACGCTGAGGCGTGACCTCGCCCTCGGCATGGATCTGTAGCGGCTGGGGCACAGTGGATCGGTGATCACCTGGTTCCGCCGCCTGTCCTGGCCGAAGCGACTCCTGGCCCTCAGCGGTGGCGGCTTCCTGCTGCTCGTCGTGCTGGTGGTCGTCGGCTACCTGCTCACGTCCGTTCCGTCGCCGAGCAAGTTCGCGACCGACCAGTCCACGCAGATCACCTACATCAGCGGCAGCCCGATCGGGACGCTGGGCAAGAACCGCAAGACGGTCCCGCTCTCGGAGATCAGTCCGGCGGCGCAGCACGCCGTGCTGGCCGCGGAGGACCGCGACTTCTACAGCGAGCCCGGCATCAGCCTGAAGGGCATCAGCCGCGCCCTGTTCGCCAACGTCCAGGCCGGCGGGGTGCAGCAGGGCGGTTCCACCATCACGCAGCAGTACGCCAAGAACGCCTTCCTCACCCAGAAGCGCACGTTCACGCGGAAGATCAAAGAGGTCTTCATCTCGATCAAGATGAGCCAGAGCGTCCCGAAGAACACGATCCTGGCCGACTACCTCAACACCATCTACTTCGGCCGCGGTGCCTACGGCATCGAGACGGCGGCACAGACCTACTTCGGGCCCGCCGTCCACGCCAAGGACCTGACGCCGGCCCAGGCGGCGGTGCTCGCGAGCAGCATCCGGTCTCCGGCCGGCTACGACCCGCAGAAGCACCCGGAGAAGGCCAAGAGCCGCTGGGACTTCGTCCTGCAGGGCATGGTCAAGAAGGGGTGGCTCTCGGCCTCCGACGTCCCCGCCAGCTACCCCAAGGTCCTCGATCGCGCGACCGACGCCGCCTTCCCGGGGACGCTGGACTACGTCCGCGCCCAGGTGATCGCAGAGCTCGCCCAGCACGGCTACGACGAGAGCGTCATCGAGAGCGGTGGGCTGGTGGTCAAGACGACCTTGGACAAGAACGCCGAGCAGGCGGCCATCCAGGCGGAGCAGGACTACGTCGAGGGCAAGGGGTCGGCCGCGAACCCGGCGGTCTCCGCGCTGGTCTCGATCGAGCCCAAGACCGGCCGCGTCAAGGCCTACTACGGGGGCAAGGGCGGCGGCTTCGACTACGCCAGCGACGGCCGGGTGCTGCCGGGATCATCCATGAAGCCGTACGTGCTCGCGACCGCCCTCCAGGAGGGCAAGAGCCTGAACACGCAGTACGACGGCTCGTCCCCGCAGGACGTGTGCGGCCAGACGGTTCACAACGACCAGGGCGACCCGGCCTTCGGCAGCATCGACCTGGCCACCGGGCTGCAGTACTCGGTCAACACGGTCTACCTCCGGCTGGCCTGCGACGTCGGGCCGAAGAAGGTCCAGGCCCTCGCCCACCAGGCCGGCCTGGCCAACGACCCGCTGGACGGCGAGGGCTCGGTCAGCGCGCAGATCGCCCTCGGCTCCGGCGGCTACGGAGTCCGGCCGATCGACCAGGCGGACGGCTACGCGACCTTCGCCGGTGAGGGCCTGCAGGCCGACCCGTACTTCGTCGAGGCCATCTACCGGCTGAAGGACGGCAAGCAGGAGAAGACCCCGATCTACAAGCACAAGCAGCAGAAGACCCCGGCCTTCTCGAGCGACGTCGCCGCGGACGCCACGTCGGCCATGGTGAAGGTGGTCCAGGGCGGTACCGGCACGAACGCGCAGCTCTCGGGTGGGCGGCCGACGGCCGGCAAGACGGGCACGACGTCGAACAACACCAATGCCTGGTTCTGCGGGTTCACGCCCCAGCTGGCGACGGCCGTGTGGATCGGCAACGCCAAGGGCGGCCCGGTCAAGCTGGACGGCAACGTCGGCATCTACGGCGGCACGGTGCCGGCGAAGGTCTTCAAGCAGTACATGGACAAGGCCCTCGAGGGCGCGCCGATCAAGCAGTTCCCCCCGCGGGCCAACACCGGGTCCGCGTCGACGCCCGGCTCCACGTCGACCTCCACGTCGACCGCGACGGCGATCGCCACGGCGAGCCCGACGAGTGGGGTCCAGGTCACCGTGACGAGGCCGCCTGTCGTCCCGACCTCGCCGCCCCCCGTCCTCCCGACACCCGCCGCGACCACCCCGCCGCCGGAGCCGACGAGCTCGCCGACACCGCCTCCGCAGCAGTCTCAAGCCGCATCGCCGGCCTCCTCGCCCTAGAGTTCGCGGGGTGACCGCACCACTCGTCCTGCCGTCCCACGACGACCCGGTGGTCGCAGGAGCGGTGGAGGCCATCGGCGGTCCGCCCGGACGGCACGCGCGGCTCGGGCGTCGGCGGTTCTGGACCGTCCTGCGGGTGCTGCTCGCCTTCACCGCGGTGACGATGCTCCTGGGCTTCGCGCAGAAGGCGCCGTGCCGCAGTGGCAGCAACTGGCAGCACGAGTACCAGTACACGCGCGCCTGCTACACCGACGTCGTCGCGCTCTACAGCGCCGAGGGGCTGTCCGACGGCAAGACGCCCTACTACGAGCACCCGGTCGAGTACCCCGTCGTCATCGGCGGTGTCATGTGGGTCTCGTCCGGGCTCGCCCGCGGCATCGAGAGCGTCTTCCACGACGGTGCGACCCAGCGGGCGCTGACCGCGGTGAACAACGCGAAGACGCCGCAGGAAGCCGCTTCCGCCCGCAGCTCCGTCGACTACAACAAGGCGATCGCGCGCGGCCGGCACTTCTACGACGTGACCTGGGCGCTCATGACGGCCTTCGCGCTGGTCGTCGTCGTCGCCCTGTCGAAGACGGCCGGGCGGCGGCCCTGGGACGCGGCGCTGTTCGCGCTGTCGCCCGCGCTGCTGCTGCACGGCACGACGAACTGGGACCTGGTCGCGGTGGCGTTCGCGGCGCTCGGGATGTGGGCCTGGGCGAGGAAGCACCCGCTGCTCGCGGGCGTGCTGTTCGGCCTCGGCGCCGCCACCAAGCTCTACCCGGTGCTGTTCCTCGTACCGCTCCTGGGCCTGTGCATCCGGGCCAGGAAGATGCGGGCCTGGAACCTGGCCGCCGTCGCGACCCTCGTCACCGCGATCGGTCTGACGCTGCCGTTCTACCTGACCGCGCCGTCGTACGGCGACATCAACGGGACGCCCACGAAGATCGAGACGCACAGCGTGCTGCCGGTCCACTGCCAGCTGACCTACCAGGGCGTGAGCCGCCTGACGACCGGCCACTGCCCGAGCAGCCCGCGCGACGGCGAGACGGCCGTCCAGGTGACCAACGCGGTCTACCGGTTCTTCGACCTCAACCAGACCCGCGGCGCGGACTGGGACTCCCTCTACCTCCAGCTCATGGACGGCCGCGGCTGGACCGACGGCCAGTGGCTCACCAAGGCACTGCACTCCGACGGCGTCGTGCCGACCAAGCTCAACGGCGTCGTCGCGGCCGGTGTCGTCCTCGTCAGCATCGTCGTGCTGCTGCTCTGCCTGCTGGCACCGCGCAGGCCTCGCGTGCCGCAGGTGCTGTTCCTCATGATCACGGGCTTCCTGCTGGTCAACAAGGTCGACAGCCCGCAGTACGTCCTGTGGCTGGTGCCGCTCGCCGTCCTGGCGCGACCACGGTGGCGGCTGTTCCTGGTGTGGCAGGCGACGGAGGCCCTGGTGCTGTTCTCCCGCTTCTACTTCTTCATCAGCAACGACGCGCTGGCCAAGGGCCGCAGCGAGGGCATCCCGATGAAGTGGTTCTTCGCCGCCGTGCTGCTGCGCGACGTGCTGCTGGTGGTCTACAGCGCCTTCGTCATCCGCGAGATCTACCAGCCCGAGCAGGACGTGGTGCGGGCGGAAGGCGCGGACGACCCCGCCGGCGGGGTGCTCGACGGCGCCCCCGACAGGGTCGCCGCTCTCGCATGACCGCGTCATGACGGCGCTGCGCACCTGGCTGGCCACGCGGGTCGCGCTGGTCGTGCTCGTCCTCGCCGGGACGCGGCAGGTCTTCAGCGGCCGTGGTGAGGGCTGGCTCGCCGGCTGGGACAGCTGGGACGTCACGCTGTTCGGCAAGATCGCGCGGTACGGCTACGACGGCTACCCCCAGCACTACCCGGACAAGGACGTCGTCGCGTTCTTCCCGGGCTTTCCCCTGGTGCTGCGCGTCGTCCACCTCGTGGTCCCGTCATGGACGGCAGCCGGGCTGCTTGTCTCCTTGGTCGCCGGTGCGGTCGCCGTCGTCTATCTCTCGAGGCTCGCGGAGCTCGAGGGCTCGGACGGGCAGCGCGCCGTGCTGCTGCTCGCGCTGTCGCCGTACGCGGTCTTCCTCGCGGTCGGCTACAGCGAGGCCCTGTTCCTCGCCTTCGCCGTCCCCGGCTGGTACGCCGCGAGGCGCGGGCGCTGGGAGGCCGCGTCGCTGCTCGTCGGTGCCGCCTGCCTGGTGCGGATCAGCGGGCTGTTCCTCGCCATCGGGCTGCTGGTGCTCTGGGCCACGACCTCACGGGAGCGCCGCGCCCTCGCGTGGCTGCCGGTGCCGTTCGTCGCGCTGCTCGGCTGGTTCGCCTACCTCAAGCACCTCACCGGCGACTGGCTGGCCTGGCAGCACGCGCAGGCCGAGGGGTGGGGCCGGCACTTCACCGACCCGTGGACCTCGCTGCGCGCGACCTGGGACGCCGCCCACTCCGCCGGGCTGAGCGCCGAGTTCCGCTGGTCCTACTACGCCCAGATCGTCTGCGTCGCCGCCGGCCTGGTCGTCGTGGGGGTGTCGCTCGTGCGCAAGGAGTGGGGCGAGGCGGTCTACGTCGGCCTGTCGCTCGGCGCCCTCGCGACCTCGACGGTCTACCTGTCGATCGAGCGCGCGACGCAGCTCTGGTTCCCGCTGTGGGTGATGCTCGCCCGTGCCGCGGCGGCGCGGCCGTGGGTGCAGTGGGGGTACGTCGTGCTCGCGACGCCCCTGATGGTGGCCGGCGTGCTCACCTTCCACGACGGCCGCTGGGTCGGCTGACCCGCTCTTCAGATCAGGTGGGTGGCGTCGGGGAGGCCGGCGTCGAACGTCCCCGATCTCGTGACCGGGTCGTGGAACCCGTCGTCCGCACGGAGCGTCCACGTGTAGGAGCCGGGCAGTGCTGGCAGGCCGTCGCGGCTGCCGTCCCAGCCGAGGTGGGGATGGTCGCTGGTGCCCGTCGCGCTTGCCACGACGTAGCCGTTGCTGTCCTTGAAGAACAGCTCCCAGGGCACGTCCCGGCTCAGCCTGGCGTCGAGGAGGACCGGCGTCGGGGAGTGCAGCGGGGCACCGGACAGCTGCGTCGACAGGATGCTCGGCGGCGCGGTCATCGCGGTCCAGGCGAGGTCGCGGATCCGGGGCAGGTCCTGCTGCAGCGAGCCGGGGCAGTCGGTGATGCCGGTCTCGCCGTGGCCGAACACGCGGTGCAGGGTCACCGTCGTGCCCGAGCGGTAGCGCGGCGATCCCCTGCTGGTGAGTCGGACCGTCGTGCGCGGGTCGAAGTGCCAGGTGGTCGCGGCGTACGCGACGACCCGGGCCAGTGCCCTGTCCGCGGCCTCCGACGCGTGCGTCTTGGTCATGTCGCCGAGCATCGCCACCCCGACGGTCCCGGTGTTGAAGCCCTGCGCGTGCGAGCCGATCGTCGCGCGGCCGAGTCCTCCTCGGCGGCCCTCCCACACCCTGCCGTACTCGTCGACGAGCAGGTTGTAGCCCAGGTCGGCCCAGCCGCGGGTCTTCACGTGGTAGGCGTAGTCGGCCCGGATCAGGCTCGGGACCTCGTCGGGCGTGTAGCCGTTCTGGTTGTCGGTGTGGTGGACGGTGACGGCCACGACCTTCGAGGCGTACGAAGGGGAGCGGCGCACCCACGACTCGTCGGCGCCCCAGTCGGCGCGGGTCTGGACCGTCCCGAGGATGCCGTGGGCGACAGCCGCGTGCGCCTGCTGCAGGCCGAGGCGCAGGCGCGCGTGGCCGTCGGAGACCCTGGCCAGCCGCAGGCCGGTGGCGTTGCCGCTGACGGTCAGCTGCGCGAGGTCTGCCTTCGCCGGCCGCCACAGCGGTTCGGTACCCGGCGTTCCCTCGTCACTGCCGTCCTGGTCGGCGGTCTGCCAGGCGGTCCAGCCGGCCGGCGTGTGCCAGCGGTACCGGACCGTCGCGCTGCCCGAGTGCCAGGTCACGCCGACGAGACGCTCGGAGGAGAGGCCGGCTGTCGTCGTACCGAGCGACAGGACAGCCGACCGGACGACAGCGTCCACCGGCCCAGCGGAGGACGCGGCGGGAAGGACGGTCAGCCCGGCCAGGGCGAGCGCGACCACGAGCAGACGGCGCAGCAACAGGGGGATCCTTCGACGAGCTGGGACACGCAGGGTCCCCGAGCAGATCCCTTGATCACAAGGGCACGTGGGCCCTTTGTCCGGATCTGTTACGCACGTCGCTAGAGCAGGGCCCTCTTGAGCAGCGCGATGTCGTCGGCCTGGCCGTCGACGGGTGTCTCGACGACGACCGGGCAGCCGGCCTTGCGCACCACCTCGACGAGCACGTCGGCGTCGATCGTGCCCTCGGTCAGGTTGGCGTGCCGGTCGGCGCCCGAGTCGAAGCCGTCGCGGCTGTTGTTGCAGTGCACGAGGTCGATCCGCCCGGTGATCGCCAGCACCCGCTCCACGACGGTCGCGAGCTCCTCGCCGCCGGCCCACGCGTGGCAGGTGTCGAGGCAGAAGCCGACGTTGTCGAAGGAACCGACCGCGTCCCAGAGCCGCGCGATCGCCTCCAGCCTGCGGGCCATCGCGTGGTCGCCTCCCGCGGTGTTCTCGATGAGGACGGGCAGCGGCCGCTCCATCCGCTCGAAGGTCTTGACCCAGTTCTCGAGGCCGAGCGTGTCGCCGTCGCCCGCGGTCGTGTGCCCGCCGTGCACGATCAGGCCCTGCGCCCCGAGGCCGGCCGCCGCCGCCGCGTGCTGGTCGAGGATCTTGCGGCTCGGGATGCGGATCTTGTTGTTGGCGCTCGCCACGTTCACGACGTAGGGCGCGTGCACGAAGAACGGGATGTCGAGGCCGAGCTCGGTGACGGTCGGCGCCTTCCAGCTCTGCGGGTCGCCCAGGAAGACCTGCACGACGTCGGCGTCCCGCTCCTTGGCCGCCAGCGCGAGGTCCGTCGCGCCGCCGCCCGCAGCCTGCTTGCCGATGTGCGCCCCGATCTGCATGGGTCTCACGGTACGTCGAGGGTCGGACCCCCAGCCGGCGCGCGGGCCCACTGCGCGGGGTGACTGTGCGGACCTCCCGCGTGGGCGCACGCGGGGCCCCCGCACAGTTCCGCGTGGGCCGCGCGACTGTGCGGACCTCCCGCCTGGCCGCACGCGGGGACCCCGCACAGCCCCGGGGCGGCCACGCTCGCGGCGAGGCGGTGGCACGATGGACGGGTGACCCGGCGCCTGCTCGTCCTGCTGCTCGGGATGGTCGCTGCCGTGACCCTCGCGTCACCCGCCCTGGCGGCGACCCACCCAGTGACCCTGAGCCCGGGCAACGGAACGGTCAACGTGACGGTCTCCGCCGGGGACACGGTGACGTTCCGCGCGGGGGACGGAAGCACCTACCACGTGACCAGTGGGAAGGGCTGGTCGTTCGCAGGCACCGTGACCACGGCGAAGCCAGCGACGACCAAGCCCTTCAACACCCCGGGCACCTATGCGTTCACCAGCACGTTCGACACCGTGCTGGGGTCGGCGCCGTCGACAGGCGGCTCGATCGTCCTGCCCGCAAAGGCGACCCCGACCCCGACGACCCCGGCGTCTGCGAAGCCGTCCGCCTCTGCGACGCCGAAGCCCTCCACCTCGAGCTCGCTCAAGCCGTCCGCCTCCGCGTCCGCCACGCAGTCCGGGGTCGCGGTCCCGCCGCCCATCACGGGCGGGGTCATCCCGACCCCTGACGTCTCGACCTCGGCAGGCCCGCAGCCGCAGGTCGCGCCGACGGCCGGGGGGGCCGCCGGGGCCACGACCTCACCCACCGCCGTGGCGAACACGAACTTCGCCGACCCGTCGACTCTGGTGCAGAAGTCGCCGCACGGGTTCGGGCTCCCCGTCGCGCTCGCGGTGGTCGCCGTCGTGGGCGTCGTCACGCTGCTCGTGCGCTTCCTGCTCGCGGCTCCGGAAGCGCAGCGCCCGGTCGGGTAGCCTGATCACGTTTGCTGACGCGAACACCCTCCTGTCACCGAGAGTCGGTGACCGCGAAGTCCACAGGAGGAGGTGGGTCCACTTGCGTCACTACGAACTGATGGTCATCCTCGACCCGGATCTTGAAGAGCGGACGATCGCTCCCAGCCTCGACACGTTCCTCAACGTCGTCCGCACCGGCGGCGGCGTTGTCGACAAGGTCGACATCTGGGGCCGGCGTCGGCTGTCCTTCGAGATCAACAAGAAGGCCGAGGGCATCTACGCCGTCGTCGACCTCAACGCCGAGCCGGCCGTGATGAAGGAGCTGGACCGCCAGCTCAACCTGAACGAGTCGGTCCTTCGTACGAAGGTCCTCCGGCCCGAGCTCCGCTAGTTCGACCGCTACTTCTGTCCTTCCCCCTTGCTGAAGTGCGCCTCTCACGACCGCACGCACCCAACTGACCTTCCGAAGGACCTAAGGAGAACCACCTGTGGCTGGCGAGACCGTCATCACCGTCATCGGGAACCTCACTGGTGACCCCGAGCTGCGCTTCACCCCGTCCGGCGCTGCCGTGGCGAGCTTCACCGTTGCCTCCACCCCGCGGACGCTCGACAAGGCGACCAACGAGTGGAAGGACGGCGAGGCGCTCTTCCTGCGCTGCTCCATCTGGCGTCAGGCCGCCGAGAACGTGGCCGAGTCGCTCCAGAAGGGGATGCGCGTCATGGTCCAGGGCCGCTTGAAGCAGCGGTCCTACGAGACCAAGGAAGGCGAGAAGCGCACGGTGATCGAGCTCGACGTCGAAGAGGTCGGCCCGTCCCTGAAGTACGCCACCGCGAAGGTCAACAGGACCACGCGCGGCGGCGGCAACGGTGGCGGCGGCGGCTTCGGTGGTGCTCCGTCCGGCGGCGGCGGCCCTGCTGACGACCCGTGGGCGAGCGCGCCCGCTGGTGGCGGCGGTGGCGGCGGCGGCTGGTCCGACGAGCCTCCCTTCTAGACCCACCTCACAAAACTTGGAGTTACCGCAATGCCCAAGCCTCCTCCCCGGAAGCCGAAGAAGAAGGTCTGCCAGTTCTGCAAGGACAAGGTGACCTACGTCGATTACAAGGACACCGGCCTGCTCCGGAAGTTCATCTCCGACCGCGGCAAGATCCGCGCGCGTCGGGTGTCCGGCAACTGCTCGCAGCACCAGCGCGACGTCGCCATGGCCGTCAAGAACAGCCGTGAGATGGCGCTGCTGCCCTACACGAGCACGGCACGCTGATGAAGCTCATCCTCACGGCCGACGTGCCGAACCTCGGTGCCCCCGGTGACCTGGTCGAGGTGAAGGACGGCTCCGGCCGGAACTTCCTCGTGCCGCAGGGCCTCGCCATCGCCGCCACCCGCGGCGCGGAGAAGCAGGTCGCCACCATCCGCCGCGCCCGCGAGGCGCGCACCGTGCGCGACCAGCAGCACGCCAACGAGATCAAGCAGACCCTGCAGGGCCTCTCGGTCGAGCTGCCGGCGCGTGCCGGCGAGGGCGGCAAGCTGTTCGGCTCCGTGACCTCGGCGGACGTGGCTGCGGCCATCGCCAAGGCCGGTGGCCCGAAGCTCGACAAGCGCTCGATCGTCATCAAGAACGCGATCAAGAGCACCGGCAACCACACCGTGCAGGTGAAGATCCACGGTGACGTGGACGCCAACCTGTCCGTGGCGGTCGTCTCCGCCTAGTGCGACCTTCTCGACGGCCCGGCCCCGACGGGTGCCGGGCCGTCGTGCGTCCACAGGCACTGACCAGTCGCGACGGTCCTCCGGCTCCGGCTCCGGCTTCGGCGCCGCCTGCACCGTGCCGACCTCGAGGCGCTCTTCGACGAGGCCTTCGGGGGCTAGCGTTCGGCGGGTGATCCGGCTCGCGACCCCCGACGACCTGCCGAGCATCACCACGATCTACAACCACTACGTCCGGCACTCCCATGCGACGTTCGACCTCGAGCCGTTCGCTGACCGGGCGGAGTGGTTCAGCCACTACGGGGCCGCACCGTTCTGGGTCCTCGTCGACGACGAGGTGACGGGTTACGCGACCTCGTCGGTGTTCCGCACCAAGCCCGCGTACCGGTCCACTGTCGAGACCTCCGTCTACGTAGCACCGGAGGCGGTGGGGCGGGGGATCGGCCGGGCCTTGTACGCCGACCTGCTGGCCCGGCTCGACGAGGCCGGCGTGCATCGCTGCGTGGCCGGCATCGCCCTGCCGAACGACGCGTCGGTCGCCCTGCACAGCGCCTGCGGCTTCCGGCCGGTCGGCACCTTCACCGAGGTCGGTTTCAAGGGCCGCTGGGTCGACGTCGCCTGGTACGAGCGGGCCCCTCCCCGGTAGCGCGTCAGCGGGTGCTGATGAGCACCTTGGCGAGAGCCCGCCGCTCGTCGAGCTCGAGCAGCGCGTCGGCAGCCTTCTCCAGCGGGTAGGTGTTGCCCACCAGCGGGTCGAGCGCGCCGGACGTCAGGTGCGGCAGCAGCCGGTTCCACTGCTCCTGCAGGTACTCCGGCCGCGACATCCACCAGGCACCCCAGCCGACGCCGGTCACGCTGATGTTGTTGAGCAGCAGCCGGTTGACCTTCACCTCGGGGATCGACCCGCCCGTGAAGCCGACCACCAGCAGCTTGCCCTCGGGCTTCAGCGAGCGCAGCGAGTCGGTGAAGCGATCACCACCGACGGGGTCCATGACGACGTCCGCGCCGCCGAGCTCCTTGACGGCGGCGAGGAAGCCGTCGACCAGGACGACCTCGTCGGCGCCGGCCTTGCGGGCGACGTCGCCCTTCTCCTGCGTCGACACGACAGCGATGACGCGCGCCCCGAGCACCTTCGCGAGCTGGATGGTCGCGACGCCGATGCCGCCGGCAGCGCCGTGCACCAGGACCGTCTGCCCGGCCTGCAGGTCGGCACGGCGGACCAGGGCGAAGTCGACCGTCAAATAGTTCATGAGCAGGGCCGCGCCGGCCTCGAAGCTCACGTTGTCCGGCAGCGGGAAAAGGGTCGCCTCGTTGCAGACGGCCCGCTCGGCGTACCCGCCGAGGACGCTGAACCCAGCGACCCGCTGGCCCGTGTCGACGCGGGTGCCGGCCACCTCGCTGCCCGGGGTGAAAGGGAGCTCCGGCTTCATCTGGTACTCGCCGCGGCTCATCAGCACGTCGGGGAAGTTGACCCCCGCGATGTGCACGTCGACGAGCACGCCGGCACCGGCGTCGGGCTCGGGGACGTCGACGAGCTGCACGGCCTGCGGGCCGTCGAGTGAGGTGACCTGGATCGCGCGCATGACTGCGACGGTAGCGAGAAGTCCTCCGGTGCTGGATCGTCGGCCCTGACATGACGACGTTCCTGCTGCTGCACGGTGCCGGCTCAGACGGCTGGTACTGGCACCGCGTCCTGCCGCTGCTCCCTGATGCGGTCGCCCCCGACCTTCCCGTGACGGACGAGTCGTGCGGCTTCGAGGAGTACGCCGACGCCGCGGCGAACGGCGTCACCGGTCCCGTCACGGTGGTGGCCCAGTCGCTCGCGGGCTTCGTGGCACCCCTGCTCTGCTCGCGCCTCGACGTGCGGGAGATCCGACTCGTGGCCGCGATGACGCCGGCGCCCGGCGAGTCGGCAGGCGAGTGGTGGGACGCAACCGGTCAGACGGCCGCCCGTCGCGAGGCGGACCGCGCCGCGCGCCGCGACCCGGACGCCGAGCTCGACCCGCTCGTGACGTTCCTGCACGACGTGCCGCCGGACGTCGTGGAGGCCGGCTGGCCGCACGTGTTCGCGCAGGCGTCCCGTCCCTTCCACGACCCCTGGCCGCTCGACGCGTGGCCGGACGTCCCGACCCGCTTCCTGGCCGCGACCGAGGACCGGCTGTTCCCGCTCGCGTTCCAGCGCCGGCTGGTGCGGGAACGGCTCGGCGTCGACGTCGAGGAGATCGAGGCCGGTCACCTGCCGGCGCTGTCCACGCCCGACGCGCTCGCGGCCTGGCTGCTCTCCTGACCTGTCCACAGGGCTGTGGGCGGGTCCCCCGAAGTGTCGGACCTTCGTGGTGACCTTGACGCATGGAGCTCTTCGACCTGCCGCCCACGCCGGGGCAGCGTCTCGATGCCGAGACGCACGGTGGCGTCTTCGGCGACCTTCCCTCCTCGCTCGCCGTCGCCCTGCACACGCCGGCGATCGGCGACCTCGTCCTGCAGCTGCTCGACCGCGGCTGGCGCAAGGGCCAGCTGGCCGCCCGCGTCGGCGCGCTGCCCGCCGGTCCCGACCCGGTCGCCGAGGTCACGGCGCTGCTCGTGGGCTTCATGGAGCAGCACCCGCCGGATGCCCGGTGGCGCAGTGAGAAGCGCGAGCGGGAGGCCGAGCGGCAGAGCGCCCTGGAGTTCGAGGCGCCGGCCAGCGAGGAGTCCCGGCAGGCCTGGATCTCGCGGATCCGGGGAGACCTCGGAGCCCGCGAGCCGGTCCGCAGGCAGCCGCCACGCCGTACCCGCCCGGCCTGTGCGCTCTGCGGGATGGAGAGCGCCTTCTTCGTGACGCGCGAGGTCCGGCTCTGCGACGAGTGCGTCGAGCAGATGAGCACGGGGGCGCTGCAGCTCCCCGACGTCGGGTGAACGCGGCATGACCCGCGACTTTTCTTTCTCCACAGGTCGTGGACAAAGGTGTGGGCAGGTGGCGCGCTCGAAAATCAACGATCTTGCAGGTTTAGGCACAAGCCGTCGACAGGTGGTCCACAGGGACGCGCCACGCGGTCCCCACCCTGTCCCCAGGGCCGTCCACAACCGGTCGGCACGAGCTTGCTGCAACACGTCGAAACAGCTCGTGCCTCCGACTAGACAGTCCACTGCGCAGGGCATCCGGGGTTGCTGTGCAGGTGTCCGAAGGGGGCGGGTTCTGCGGTGAGCGACGGGGTCTACGAGCTCAGCCGGAAGCCGGAGAAGCCGACGGCTTCGCCCACCGAGTTCGAGCGGACCCCCCCGCAGGACCTGATGGCCGAGCAGTCCGTCCTGGGCGGCATGCTCCTCAACAAGGACGCCATCGCCGACGTCGTCGAGGTCCTGTCCGCGGCCGACTTCTACCGGCCC
>JAODNF010000045.1 GCA_025464915.1 Frankiales bacterium
CTTCAAGCGCTACGGCATCAGCTTCGACTGGAGCACTCGCCTGCACACCAGCGACCCGGAGTACTACCGCTGGACGCAGTGGCTGTTCCTGCGCTTCATGGAGCGCGGCCTGGCCTATCGCAAGAACAAGGCCGTCAACTGGTGCCCCAACGACCAGACGGTGCTGGCCAACGAGCAGGTCGTGCAGGGCAGGTGCGAGCGCTGCGGCGCCGAGGTCACCAAGCGCGAGCTGGTGCAGTGGTACTTCAAGATCACCGACTACGCCGAGCGGCTGCTGAACGACATGGCGGCGCTGGAGGGCAAGTGGCCCGACCGCGTGCTGCTGATGCAGAAGAACTGGATCGGCAAGAGCACCGGTGCGCACGTCGACTTCACCATCGGAGAGCGCACGGTCACGGTCTTCACGACCCGCCCCGACACCCTGTACGGCGCGACCTTCTTCGTGGTCGCGGCCGACGCGTCGCTGGCGGACGAGCTGTGCGCACAGGAGCAGCGCGAGGCGTTCGAGGCGTACCTGGCCGACACCCGCAAGCTGTCGGACATCGACCGCCAGTCGACCGACCGGCCCAAGACGGGGGTGTCCCTGGGCGTCACGGCGGTCAACCCGCTGAACGGCGAGGACCTGCCGGTCTTCGCCGCTGACTACGTCCTGGCCGACTACGGCACCGGCGCGATCATGGCCGTGCCCGCGCACGACCAGCGCGACCTGGACTTCGCGCGCGCCTTCGACCTCCCGGTGCGGGTCGTCGTCGACACAGGGGAGGACGACCCGGGTACGACCTGGGTGGCCACCGCCGGCGACGGCGCGCTGGTCAACAGCGGGCCGCTGGACGGGCTGCGGAAGGCCGAGGCCATCGAGCGTGCCATCGAGATCCTGCAGGAGCGCGGCACGGGTGAGAAGGCGATCAACTACCGGCTGCGCGACTGGCTGCTGAGCCGCCAGCGCTTCTGGGGCGCGCCGATCCCCGTGGTCCACTGCCCGGAGCACGGCGAGGTCGCGGTCCCCGACGACCAGCTGCCGGTGCGACTGCCGTCCGACATGAAGGGCGAGGAGCTGCGCCCGCAGGGCCAGTCGCCGCTGGCCTCCAACGCGGCATGGGTCAACACCACCTGCCCCACCTGCGGCGGTCCCGCGAAGCGCGACACCGACACGATGGACACGTTCGTCGACTCCTCCTGGTACTACCTGCGCTACCCGAACGCGACCTACGACCAGGGCCCCTTCGACGTCGAGGCGATCCGGAGGTGGGGGCCGGTCGACCAGTACGTCGGCGGTGTCGAGCACGCGATCCTGCACCTGCTCTACAGCCGCTTCTTCACGAAGGTGCTGCACGACATGGGGATGCTGGACTTCGTCGAGCCGTTCACCTCGCTCATGAACCAGGGCCAGGTCATCAACCAGGGCAAGGCCATGAGCAAGTCGCTGGGCAACGGCGTCGACCTGGGCAGCCAGCTGTCGCAGTTCGGCGTCGACGCGGTGCGCGTCACGATCATCGCGGCGGGTCCGCCGGACGACGACATCGACTGGGCGGACGTGTCACCGGCCAGCACCGTGAAGTGGCTGGCTCGCGTCGTGCGACTGACCGACGACGTCATGGCCCTGACCGGGGACCGCCGCGACGGCGCTGTCGACAAGGCCGTGGCCAAGACGATCGACGACGTCACGCGGCTGATCGAGTCGCAGCGGCTGAACGTCGTGGTCGCCCGCTTCCACGAGCTCGTCAACGCGATGCGCAAGGCGGCTGACGGTGACGCGAAGCCGGCCGCCTCGCTGCGCGACGGCGTGCAGGCCCTGGCCGTGATGCTGAGCTGCTACGCGCCCTACACGGCGGAGGAGGTCTGGAGCCGGCTGGGCCATGACGTCGACGCGGGCGACTCGGTGCACGACAGCACCTGGCCGACCGCCGACCCGGCGTTGCTCGTCGACGACGCCGTGACCTGCGTCGTGCAGGTCGCGGGCAAGGTCCGCGACAAGCTGGAGGTGTCGCCCGACATCAGCGAGGACGACCTGCGGGCACTGGCTCTGGCGAGCCCGCGCGTGGTCGAGCTGCTCGCCGGGACGCAGCCACGCACGGTGATCGTGCGCGCGCCCAAGCTGGTCAACGTCGTACCTGGCTGAGCTCCCCCCGGCTCGTGATGCCGAGCTTGCGGTAGGCCCGCTGCAGGTGGGTCTTCACCGTGTTCGTCGACAGGAACAGCTTCTGCGCGATCCGCGGGTTCGACAGCCCTTCCACGGCGAGCTCCACGACGCTGCGCTCGGCCGGCGTCAGGCTGTTCCAGCCGGCTCTCGGCCGGCCTCGAGGCGTCAGCAGCGCGACGACCTCGTCCGGGCTCAGCCGCAGGCCCTCCTGCCACCCGGGGGACCCCTGCGCCAGCTCGAGCAGCGCGGTCACCGGCAGGGGCTGGTCGGTGCCCTGGCGGAGCCGGTCCGCCGCGCCCAGCGTCACGGCGGCGGTGTGCAGGTCTCCGCGGGCCCACAGCGCAGCGCCCAGCGCGTCGAGGCTCGAGGCCTCGAGGTCGCCGTCACCCCGGGCGAGCACCAGCGCTTCACGCGCCTCTTCGACCGCGCGCAGGGTCGCGCCACTGGTGAGAGACGCGCTGCTCCGTTGCAGCAGCACCCGAACTGGCTCCATGGGCCCTCCCAGGAGGAACAAGGTCATCGTGCCGCAACCGTTACGTTCTGACCATGCCCGGAGTCGCCGTCATCACCGACTCCACGGCATACCTCCCGGTCGGGGTCGCGGAGCGGTTCGGCATCACTGTCGTACCACTCCACGTCGCCCTCGGCACCTGGTCGGGACTCGAGGCCGTCGAGGTCTCACCGGCTGACGTCGCCCGTGCGCTCGGGGAGCGGCGCGTCAGGGTCACGACGTCCCGGCCCACTCCGGGCCAGCTCGCCCACGCCTACCGGGCGACGGGCGCGACGGAGGTCGTCTCCGTGCACCTGAGCTCCGCGCTCTCGGGTACGGCGGACAGCGCACGCCTCGCCGCCGAGCACGTCGCTCCGGACATCACCGTCCGGGTGGTCGACAGCGGCTCGATCGCGATGGGGCTCGGGTTCGACGTCATCGCCGCGGCCGAGGTGGCGCAGGCCGGCGGTTCGCTCGCCGAGGCGGCGGCGGCCGCCGAGACGGCCCTGACCACCGCGCTGTTCTACGTCGACACCCTGGAGCACCTGCGTCGCGGCGGCCGCGTGACCGCCACCTCCGCGATCGTCGGCACCGCTCTCGCGGTCAAGCCCCTGCTGGTCGTCAGCGACGGCGAGATCTCGCTGCTCGAGAAGGTCCGTACGTTCTCCAAGGCGCTGTCGCGCCTGGAGGAGCTCGCGGTCGAGGCCGCCGGCGACGGCCGGGTGCAGCTCGCGATCCATCACCTCGCCGCACCCGAAAGGGCGGCGCAGCTCGAGGCGGAGCTCCGCGTGGCGCTGCCGCACGCCGAGCAGATCTACGTCTCGGAGGTGGGTGCCGTCGTCGGCGCGCACGTCGGACCGGGCCTGCTGGGGGTGGTCGTGTGGAGGCGGTGATCGGGTTCACCGCGGCGGCCGTCGTCGGCTACTTCCTCGGTGCCATCAACCCTGCGGTGCTCCTCGCCCGCGCGCGCGGCATCGACCTGCGTCAGATCGGCTCGGGCAACCCTGGCGCGTCCAACGCCGGTCGCGCTCTCGGCCGTCGTACCGGTGTCCTGGTCGCTCTGCTCGACGTCGCGAAGGGCGCGGTGCCCGCGGCGCTGTTCGCGATCGGCGACCACCGCTGGGGCTTGGTCGCCGGGGCGCTGGCGGTCGCCGGCCACATCACGTCACCGTGGCTCAAGGGCAAGGGCGGCAAGGGCGTTGCGACGGCTGCGGGTGCGATCCTCGGCGTGCAGCCGCTGTGGGTGCTCGTGGTGCTCGCGACCTGGCTGGTCGTGCTCGCCGTCTCCCGCTGGATCGCGCTCGCCTCGATCCTGGCAGCGACCTCGGTCCTGGTCTGCGCGCTGGTGGCGGGGGAGGACCGCACGTGGGCCACGGCCATCGCCGTGGTCGTGGTGGCACGGCACTACGGCAACGTGCGGAGCCGGCTCGCCCGTGCGCATGGAGCCTGAGGGCGCCCTTCCACAGGGCTGAGGTCGATCCACATCCCCTGCGCAGCAGGCCTTCTGACTCCCAGGCCTGCCTAGCGTCGGAGGGGTGCCCGTTCCCGAAGGCGTCGCCGAGAGGCTGCGCCAGCTGCTGCCTGGGACGGACGTGCCCCGGTCCGGCTGGGTACCGAAGCAGGAGGGCGCACCGGAGACCGTTCGCGAGGCACTGACCTCCTCGCGGGTCGATCCGGCCCGGCACGGCGTCCTCGCGCTCGCCCTGGTCGCCCTCGTCGCCGCGGTCGTGGCGGGCTGGTTCCTGCTCCACGGGCAGCCGTCGGAGGAGCCGGTATCGGCCCCTCCGGTCACCACCGCCAGTGCGGGTGCCGCAGGAGGGCCGCTGGTCGTCGACGTCGCAGGCCGGGTGCGGCACGCGGGACTCGTGCGGCTGCCCCCGGGGTCGCGCGTCGACGACGCCCTGCGAGCTGCGGGAGGCGTGCTGCCGGGGACGGACACGACGGCGCTCAACAGGGCGGCCAAGCTGCAGGACGGGCAGCAGGTCCTCGTCGGTGTCGCCTCCGGCCCCACCGCGCCAGGCGGTGGCGGCGGCTCGGCCCTGCTCGACCTGAACACGGCGACGGCGCAGGACTTCGACGCCCTGCCCGGCATCGGCCCCGTGCTCGCGGACCGGATCGTCTCGTGGCGCACGGAGCACGGCCGGTTCGGGTCCGTCGACCAGCTCCGGGAGGTCTCGGGCATCGGCGAGAGCAAGTACCAGTCGTTGAAGGCGAAGGTGCGGGTGTGAAGCTCGACCTGCGGCTCGCCGGCCCGGCGATCGCCGCCTGGGTCGTCGCCTGGCAGGGCCGGTTCCTGTCGGTCCA
>JAODNF010000046.1 GCA_025464915.1 Frankiales bacterium
GGCCCTCCGCGGCGCTGGCAGCAGCAGGGCCGGCTCGCACCGCCGGCCCGGCTGGCCGTCCTGCTCCCCGGGCCGCAGCCGTCACCCGTCGGCTCCGCCGACCCGAGGACGCCGCCCGTCGGGGTGCTGGTCTTCTCCGCGCCACTGGCGCACGCCTCGCAGTGGTCGCGCAGCCAGGTGGAGCTCGCGCAGACGGTGGCCGAGTCGTTCGGGCAGGCGCTGCGCCGGGTGCAGCAGCGGCACGAGCTGATGGTGGCCTCCCAGCGCGACCAGCTGACCGGGCTGCACAACCTCACGAGCTTCCGCCAGCGCGTCGCCGAGGAGCGGGGTTCCTCGTGCGCGGTCCTGATGATCAACCTGGCCCGGCTCCGGGCCGTCAACGACGTGTTCGGCCGCGACACCGGCGACGCCATGATCGCGTCGGCGGCGGCCCGCCTCGCCGACGTCGCTCCCGACGCGACGCTCGGCCGCATCAGCGGTCACCACCTCGCCGCCGCCATCGACGTCGAGACACCGGGCGCCGCCGTCCACCTGGCCCGTCGGGTGCGCACGGCTCTGGAAGCCCCGCTGCAGACCGACGGCCTCAACGCCGAGCTCGGCGTCACGATCGGCATCGCGCTCGGACCCGAGCACGGGTCCGAGCCGGACCTCCTGCTGCGCCGGGCCGAGGCGGCCGGCGACGCCGCGAAGGAGGACCCGTTCGGCGTCGCGGTGTTCTCCCCCGAGCTCGAGCACGACGTCGCCCGCCCACTGCGCCTGGTCAGCGACCTCCGCAAGGCGCTCGCAGCTGACGACCAGCTCAGCCTCCACTACCAGCCGCAGCTCCGGCTGCGCGACGGGCAGATCACGAGCTACGAGGCCCTCATCCGCTGGAACCACCCGACTCTCGGGCCGGTGCGGCCGGACGAGTTCATCGGCCTGGCCGAGAGCACCGGCCTGATCTCCGCCGTCACGGACTTCACCCTCGACGAGGCGCTGCGGCAGGCCGCGCAGTGGCGCCGGCAGGGCCGGCCCGACCGGGTCGCCGTGAACCTGTCGGCGCGGACGCTGCTCGACGACGGCCTGGTCCGCAAGGTGGAGCGCCTGCTGGCCGAGCACGGCTGCGAGCCGGGCCAGCTGATCCTCGAGATCACCGAGACCAGTGTCATGGCGCAGCCGATGCGGTCGGTGCTGATGCTCGACGCCCTGGCCGACCTCGGCGTCGAGCTCAGCATCGACGACTTCGGCACCGGCTACTCCAACCTCGCCTACCTACGCGACCTGCCCGTCCACGAGGTGAAGCTGGACCGCACGTTCATCAGCTCCCCGCATGACGGCATGCCGCTGGGACAGGGCGGACTGCGCGCACAGGCGTTCCTCCGCCATGCCATCGCGCTCGTGCACGCGCTCCAGCTGCGGGTCGTGGTCGAGGGCGTCGAGGACGCCCTCGCGTTGCACGCCCTGCGCGAGTTAGGTGCCGACGCGGCGCAGGGCTATCACATCTGCCGGCCTCTGCCCGAGGCCGAGCTGCAGGCCTGGTTCGAGTCAGGCCCGTTCGCGACGGCCACCGATCTCGGCTATGGAACGCGGTCCTGATCGGGGTCTGACGCGAAGGAGTACGGGGCTCAGCCCCAGCTGCTGACGGTCATGTCGTGCTCCTCTCGGGGGGTGGGTCGGTGGGGTGCGGGTGGGAGGTCTAGCCCCAGCTGCTGACGCTCATGTCGTGCTCCCTCCGGGTGCTGGTGGGGCGGTGGTTCGGGGGGTTCCCCGTTGCCCTCGGTGTGAGCCACACAGTGCAGGGTGCCGCCGAACGGCGTACGAAGAAACGGCGAATGCCGCCCAGAATTAGTCAGAAGCGGCTATTAAGCCCGGGCGGTGACGATCCGAAGAGGGTGCAAAGACCCCTCCGCCGGCCTATCGACGACGGCCGGGCGACGATGACACGGCGCTTTGGCTGCAGTCATCACGAAAGTCATGCCCCGTGAGAAGCCTTGGTAAGGCTCGACTTACCTGTGCGTGAGGTCAGAGCCGGGCTGGTACGGCCCCAGCCGTCGCGTCGGCCGTCACCGGAGCGCCGACCCGCCTGGCGGGCACGCCCAGCACGTCCAGGGCGCGCCGGAACGACGCGGCGGCCAGGGCGGACAGGCCGGCCCCGTCCTGGAGCTCGGCGAGCTCGCGCCACGCCGCGGCGGACTGCCGGTCGGCGGACAGGCTCTGCAGAGCCTCGGCGGCGGTCTCCATCTCGGCCATGGCGGGCGCCGCCTCGCCGGTCGCGAGCAGGGCGCGGGCGAGGGCGAGCCGGGCCCGCACCGCCTCGACCGCAGCCTCGTCCCCGAGCCGGTCCAGGCTGCTGCGGGCCCAGGCGACACCTGCGGCACCATCGCCGAGCGCGGCCTCGGCTCTCGCCAGCTCGGTCTCGGCATAGGCAGCCTCGATCTCGAGGCCGGCGTCGAGCAGCGCCGAGCGCGCCTGGATCAGCAGTGGCCGGGCAAGGCTGGCGTCCCCCTGGGGGTCCTCGAGCTGGACCCAGGCCTGCAGGATCCGCAGGGACGAGGTCGCCCGCACGTTGTCGAGCTCGCCGAACAGGGCCAGGGCCCGCTCGGCCAGCAGCAGGGCGTCGGCGAGCTGGCCCTGATCGCCGGCCACGAGCGCGGCGTTCCACAGCGCCGACGCTCGGGCCTTCGCCGGCGACTGCTCGTTCATCGACTCCAGGAGACGCCGCAGCAGGCTGCTGGCGTGGGCGAGGTCGCCCTTGTCCATGCTCGCCGCCGCCCAGGTGACCGTCAGCGTGGGGAAGGCGACGTCGTCCGCGAGCCCCAGCTGGCGGGCCCGCTCCAGCGCCCGCTCCGCGACCTCGCCCGCGCGGGAGAGGTCGCCCGCGACCCGGTAGCAGCGGGACAGGTCGGTCGTGACCGCGAGCCAGGGCGCCTCGGCGGGGTTGAGGCTGGCGCGCTCGGCGAGCCGCTCGAGCACGTCGATCGCATCGGCGAGGTGGCCGGTGGACTCCAAGGCACGCGCCAGCCCTTGCTCGGCGCGCCAGAGCAGGGAACCGGTCAGCTCGCCGGCCAGCACCCGCTCGAAGGCGTCCCGGGCGACCCGGGCCTCGCCCTGCAGCAGCGCGAGCTCGGCGAAGCGGACCGCCAGCTCCCGCTGCTCGTGCACGGCGGGGGACACACCCGTGAGGAGCTCGTCGGTGTCGACGCCCACCAGGGCGGCCAGGCGCTCGGCGGCCTTGCGCGTGGGCTGCCGCCGGCCCGCCTCGATCAGCGAGACGTACGACGCGGACACGCCCGGTCCCGCGAGCTCCGCCTGGGTGAGCCCCCGCCGGATCCTCGCCGCACGCAGCCGATCGCCGAACCCGGCAGATCCCGTCACCACCACCACATCCCCCCAAGGATCCGCGCACTATTGCATGAACCGAATTATTGACAAGCTCTCAACACTCTTCTTGACTCGCGATGTCAGCAGGCTGGTCATGCGTTGTCACGAGGAGAAGTCATGCGCTCTGTCCGCCACCTCGCCCGGATCGCCACCGTCCTCGCCACGCTGGCCGCGGTCCTCGCGCTGTCCGCACCGGCACAGGCCGACCCCGTCTCCGACCTGGCGCGTGCCGTAGCGTCGATCCCCGGTGTCCCGGCCTGCTGCTAGCCGCCTGTACCGGGCACGGGGCCCCGAACGGCCGCTCACGCACAGGCGGGCAGCTCTCCCAGCCGTGCCAGCACGTCCCGTGCCACCCCCTCGAACGCCGCTCCGGCCGGGGTGACGGCGACGGAGCGGGTGGTCGTGCGCACGAGCTGCGCGCCCACAGCCGTCTCGAGGTGCGAGATGCGGCGCGACAGGCAGCCGGGGGTGACGAAGAGCAGTCCCGCGGCCTCCCGGTAGGACAGCGTCTCGATGAGCACGACGAACGACCGCAGGTCCTCCAGCCGCACCGCGCCCATGGCCGAGGAGAGCCGGTCGCCGCCCGGGCGTGCGGGGGTCATGGCTGCCGGCCACTACACGCAACATGACTCAACATGACGACAAATGTAGAGATCCGGGACGGCTGGGCGCAAATGCCGTGGCGACCACGGTCAACCGGGCCATGTCTCGCCCGATCCCTCCGGCCGGCAGGCGGCCGAGCTGCTGCGCGATGCCCTCTTCGCGGCGACGTCCCGCTCCCAGACGGGTCGTGTCGGGTCATGTCCTGAGTCATGTCCGTGTGGTCCCTTTGGGCGGTTTCCGGCTAGGAACCTCAACGCGGCCAACGCGGCCGTCGATGCGTCTGACATCCGCCGGCGCTGCCCGGCTCCGATGGCTCAGAGGGGCACGACCTCATGGCACTCGACACCGTGGACAGCGACGCGCTCGGCGTGCTCGCCGTCACCGAGGCCACCAGCCCGACCTTCGGCCCGGACCGCCTGCAGCCGCTCGAGGCCCTGGGGCAGAGCCTCGTGACGGTCCTCGAGCAGTCCCGGCGCACCGGCCGCGGTGACGAGGCGCGCCGGCTGCGCCTCGCGCTGGAGAGCGGTGAGCTGGTGCCGTGGTTCCAGCCGGTGGTGCAGCTCGCCGACGGGCGACCGCACGCCGTCGAGACCGTGCTCCGCTGGCAGCAGCCGCACCTGGGCGTCGTCGGCGCAGCAGAGCTGGCACGGGCCGTCGCCTCCAGCGGGCTCTCCCTCGAGGTCGGTCGTCACACCCTGCACGTCGCTCTGCGCGCGTTCGCCGATCTCCGGGCCGGCGTCGACGTACCTGCCTCGCTGGTGCTGGCCGTGCCCGTTGCTCCACGCCACCTCGTCGAGCCCGGACTGGCGGACGAGGTGCTCGCCGACCTCGAGGCCCACCGGATCGCGCCGGCCTGCCTGGCCCTCGAGATTCCCGAGCCCGCCGTCTTCGACAACCCGAGCGTGGCGCGGCCCGAGCTGCAGCGGCTCCGCGACGCCGGCGTGCAGATCGTGCTCGACGACTTCGGCTCAGGCCGGGCGGGACATCGACCCCTGCTGGACCTTCCCGTCACCGCTCTCCGGCTGAGCAGCGCCCTCGTCGGGCGCCTGTCCGAGGAAGGTGCGCAGACCCTCGTCCGCACCACGGTGAAGCGGGCCGAGGAGGCGGGGGTGCGCGTCGTCGCCGCCGGCGTCAACACCGCCGCACAGCGCGACTTGCTGCTCTCCATGGGCTGCGCGGTCGGACAGGGCCACCTGTTCGGCCCGCCGGTCGCCGCCGCTTCCCTGCCCCGGGTGCTCGGCCTGCCCCGCCCCCTCGCCGCCGGCTCGCACACCGTCCATCTCTCGCAGACGCTGGTGACCGACGGCGCCGACGTGATCGCGGCGGCCCTCGCCGCCGAGCTGACCGTCGCCGTGCTGGCGTCGCCCGCGCACCGCGAGGCTCTGGCGCGGGAGCTCGCAGCCCGCGGCGTCGCGCCGACCTACCTCGTCGTCGCCTCCGTCAGCGAGATCCCCGCGGAGACCGTCGTCTGGACCGACCTCGCGATGTCGAGCTGGGCCGCGGGCGACGTGACCGGCGCCATCGCGCTGGAGGACGAGCTGTCGCGCCTTCGGGCCGACGTCCACTGCGGCCACACGCCGGACGCCCTGCAGGGCTGCGGCACCGAGCACCAGGTCCGCCGGCTGATCGAGCAGCACGCCGACGTCGCCCCCGAGCCCGTCGCCCGCCCGGTGTCGCCGGACGCTCGCAGCCTGATCGCCGGCATGGTCGCCACCGGCGCCTCGCACCACTCGATCTCCGCCGCCCTCAACGCCGCCAACCACCCGACGCCGTACGGGGTCCGCTGGCACTGGAAGCAGGTCGGGAGGGTGCTGGAGGAGCAGGCCGCATAGCTGCGTTCGCGTCATGAGCACGCCGCACCCGCCAGTCATCATTCACAGCGTGCGGTGAAGCGATGTCGCCGATGTCGCCGATGTCTCAGCACCGAGGGGGTAGCGGCCTGATGGCAGTGGGCATCAGGGCGCATGTGCGCGCCTTCTCGTGCTCCCACTGCGGCCAGGTCGTCAGCTTCGACGACCTCGGGTGCGGCCGCTGCGACTCCCCCCTCGGCTACGTCCCGGACCGGTCGGAGCTGGTCGCCGTCACCCACGTTGGGGATGGCGAGCTGGTCGATCTCACCGGAGCCGAGCCGCGCCGGTGGCGACGGTGCGAGACGTCGCCGCTGACGGGCTGCAACTGGCTCGTGGAGGGCGACGGGCTCTGCCTGTCCTGCGCACTGACGCGCGTGCGCCCGAACGACCAGGACCCGGAGGGTCTGGGGGAGTGGGTGGAGGCCGAACGCGCGAAGCGCAGGCTGCTGCACCAGCTGACGTCCCTGGGCCTCCCGGTCGTCTCGCGCAACGAGGACACCCAGCAGGGCTTGGTGTTCGACCTGCTGTCCAGCGTCGCGACAAAGGTCATCACCGGGCACGACAACGGGATCATCACGCTCGACCTGGCCGAGGCGGACGACGAGCACCGCGAGCGGCTCCGGCGCTCGCTCAACGAGCCGTACCGGACGCTCCTCGGGCACTTCCGGCACGAGATCGGCCACTACTACTGGCCCATCCTGGTCGATGACGACGACACGCTGGCGGCGTGCCGGTCGCTGTTCGGCGACGACCGCGAGGACTACGCGCTCGCCGTGAAGCAGCACTACGAGCGCGACGTCGTCGACATCCCTGACACGCACATCAGCGCCTACGCGACGATGCACCCCTACGAGGACTGGGCAGAGTCGTTCGCGCACTACCTGCACATCCTCGACACGCTGGAGACCGCCGCCCAGTTCGGGCTGGCGCCGCCGGTCGCCACGTTCTCCGAAGTCATCGAGGCCTGGCTGCGGCTGTCGGTCGGCCTGAACCAGGTGAACCGCTCGATGGGACGCGATGACCTCTATCCGTTCGTGCTGACACCGACGGTCGTGCGCAAGCTCGCCTTCGTCGATTCGGTCGTGCGCCGCTAGGGATCGGGCCGCTCAGGCCTCGACGCGAGCACGTGGCCCGTCCGGACGATGGTGGCGGACGACCGCGTGACCGGTAGCCAGGTCAGGGCAGTGCAACGCCAGGCCGCAGGAAGAAGATGCCGGCCACGGACCCGTCCGCGTGGAAGGTCTCGCGGAACTCGCCGGCCGACCGCGCGAGGTGCAGGGGGATGCGGACGACGGCGAGGGCGCCTCGCTTCACGCTGCCGGCCCTGTCCTCGGAGCGCAGCTCGCCGAACTGCCTGGTGTAGGTGACGAAACCGGCGCACAGCTCGGGCGCGGTGAGGACGGCGACCCGGTGGTCGAAGTGGCCGGCGACCGCTGCGCAGTCGCCGCGCGTGATGGCGCTGAGGTCAGCGGTTGCTCTGGCGTCGAAGTCGATGCGGGTGTCGCCGGATCCGTGGCAGCCGGCGGCCAGGAGCAGCAGGGGCAGTAGGGAGGCACCAGGGCGCATCCGGTGATCATCGGGGCTGCTGGGCTGTCGGGGCGAGGGAGGTTGGGCCGCCCGGCCGGGTGGATGCCCGGTATGCCCGAACCTCATCCTGCTCGTCGAGAGGAGATCCGGGCGCGAGGGCGAACATCCCTGTCAGGCACCTCCCAGCCTCTGCCTTCACCCAGGAGCACCTCTTGCGTCGTCCTGCCGCGCTGTGCGCGTTCACGCTCGCCCTGTCCGTCACCACCCCGGTCCTGGCGGCTCACGCCCTGAGCGTCCCGGCGCCGTCGGCGGTGACCACCCGGCTCACGAACTCGGTCGTGCCGAACCTCGCCGCGGCGAAGCTCGTCGGGCACCTGCCGAGCACGCAGCAGCTCCAGGTCACGGTGGCGCTCGACCACCCGAGCACCGCGGGCGAGATCGCGCTGCAGCGGGCGCTCTACGACCCGAAGAGCCCGTCGTTCCACAAGTTCCTCTCGCCGGCGCAGTACGCCGCCCGCTTCGGTGCGTCGTCCGCCGACCTGGCGCGGGTGACCTCGTGGCTGACCCGCGCGGGCATGGGCGTGGCCTACTCCTCGCCGTCGCGCACGCAGGTCGTGGTGAAGGGCACCGTCGCGCAGGCCGAGAAGACGTTCGACACGACGCTGAACTCGTACTCGGTGAACGGCGTCACCTTCCGTGCCAACCCGACCCAGGCGCTCGTGCCGGCCGGGGTCTCGGCCGTCCAGGGCCTGCAGACGGCCAGCAGCTACGTCCTGCCGAAGCGCTCGACGGGCAACGACCTCTGCTTCTTCGAGTGCGTCGGCGGCTACGAGCCGTCCGAGCTGTGGAAGGTCTACGACCTGCCGTCCGCGTCGACCGGTCACGGCGTCCGCGCCGCGGTCATCGGTGAGGGCGACACCGCCCACACGATCGCCGGGCTGCGCGCGTTCGAGGCGCACAACGGCCTGCCGCAGGTGCCGACCCGCTCGGTCTTCGTCGCCAACGACAAGACGTCGGTCGACGGCGACGGCGAGTGGCAGATCGACAGCCAGGCCCTCACCGGCATGGCGCCGGACCTCGAGGAGCTGTCCTTCTACTTCTCGCAGGACCTGCCGTCGGTCGCGAACGCCATCTCCGCCTGGGTGAACGACCCGGCCGGCCCGTCGATCGCGAACATGTCGATCGGTGGTTGCGAGGTGCTCAACCTCGCCCTCGGCACGCCGGTCGTGGAGCAGCCGCTGCTGCGCCAGGCCGCGATGCAGGGCCGCACGCTGTTCACCTCCACCGGTGACACCGGCGGCTCGTGCCTGCTCTCCCCGCTCGTCAACACCAACGGCGTCGAGAACACCGGGATCCCGAACCCGCAGTGGCCCTCCACGTCCGACTCGGTCGTCGGTGTCGGCGGCACCGTCCTCTACACCGCTCCGAACGCCGACGAGACTCGCGGTGAGTCGCGCGACCTCGAGTACACCTGGACCCACGGCGGTGGCGGCACCTCCTCGTTCATCCCCGCGCCGGCCTGGCAGAAGGACATTGCGCTGGTGAAGGCGCCGTGCACCACGACGTACGACCTGAAGCCCGTCGTCGGCTACACGCCGTGCCGCGGGGTGCCGGACGTCTCGATGCTCTCCGGCGACATCCTCACCAACGGCTACACGGTCTACAACCAGGACGGCGGCACGTTCCCGGGCGGCGGCACCTCGCTGTCCTCGCCGCTCTGGGCCGGCGTGTGGGCCCGCATGCAGGCGGCCTCCGCCGCGCCGCTGGGTCTCGCGACGCCGAAGCTGTACGGCGCCGGGCTGGACAGCTTCTACGACATCTCGGTCGGCTCGAACGTGCAGTGGACGGCGCAGCCCCGCACGCCGGTCAACCCGACAGGTTGGGACTTCACCAACGGACTCGGCGTCCCCGTCGGTACGGCGCTGCTCAAGGCTGTCGACGGGGTCGGCGCTTCCGACGCCGGTGTCACCAACGCGTCGCTGCCGCTGGACACGGCCACGTCGGTCGCCGTCGCGGGCCCCGCCTCGGCCGGTCCGTGCGGTTCCTCCGGCGTCTACAACGACCCGGCCGGTGACGTCTACCCGTTCCCGAACGACGTCGACCTGACGGGTGCCTCCGTGCGCCGGGTCGGTGCCGGCCTGGTCGTGACGTGGTCCGTCGTCGACGTCGCCGCGACGCCGCTGTCGAAGCAGTACGACTTCGGCTTCTCGATCGGCGCCGGCAACTACGAGGTCGAGGGCGTGCTCTCGGCCGGTCGGGTCCTCGACACCGCGCACTTCGTCGACGCCGACTCGTTCGCCGACCTCGGCGGCGCCCCGACCGTCTCGACGTCCGGCAACACCGTCACCGTGGAGCTGTCGTCGGCGCCGGCCGGGACGCTGTCGAAGGTGTACGCCCGCGCGGACATGATGATCGGCCCGGGCGGCACGCCGGCCGACCTGCCCGAGTACGTCGACGACCTCGACGGCTCGAGCTGCGCAGCCGTCTAGCCCAGCGCGCTGATCTCCACGCGCGGGGTCTCGGCCGGTTCCGCGACAGCTGAGATCAGCGGGTCGCGCGCCTGACGGGGCCGCGGGAGCTGGATCGGCGGGAGGTCCCCCCAGCCGCGCGCCTCGTCCTCCATCCGCCCGGCGCGCCCGAGGGCGCAGGTCACGAGAGTGGCGACGGAACCGGCCACGGTCCAGCCGAGGACGATGAGCAGAACGGTCATGCGGGGCTCCTGGCGATGCGGGGGCGGGGAACGACCGAGCCGGTCGCCTCGAGATCGGAGGAGTAGCTGAGCACCCCGGCCTTGCCGCGGCGCTTGACCGTGTACATGGCGACGTCCGCCATCGTGAGCAGCTCGTCCAGGGTCGGCGTCGACCGGTCGGGGGACGTGGTGGCGACGCCGATGCTGACCGTGACCGAGGCGGGCTGGCCGTCCAGGACGAAGTCGTGCTCCAGCGCGGCCCGCAGCCGTTCCGCCGCGGTCAGGGCGTCGGCAGGGTCCTCGAGCAGCACGGCGAACTCGTCGCCGCCGAAGCGCGCGAGGGTGTCGGCGGTCGAGAGCGCACCGAGGAACCGGGCCGAGACCTGCCGCAGCAGCTCGTCACCGGCCGCGTGGCCGAGGGTGTCGTTGACGTGCTTGAAGCCGTCGAGGTCGAGGAAGCAGACGGACAGCGGGCGCCCGTCGCGCGCGTGCAGGGCCAGGGCGTGCCGGGTGCGGTCGACGAACAGCGCGCGGTTGGCGAGGCCGGTCAGGCCGTCGTGGAACGCCTGGTGGCGCAGCTCGCGGTCGCGCTCGAGCAGGGTGGTCGCCAGCCGCTGGTGGTCGCGGACCGTCAGGGCCTGGCGCACGAGGATCAGGGCCATCAGCAGGCCGCACAGGGCGGCCTCCAGGACGTCAGGGGCCTTGCCCATGGCGAAGCGGCTGATCTCGACGGTGGAGCAGACGACGAGCGGGACGTACGGCAGGTAGCCACCGGCCACCTGCTGGCGCTGCTCCTCCGGCCGGTCCTCCTTGTCCCGGCTCGTGAGCGGGGCGAGCGCGAGGGCGAGGAACGCGAGGTACCAGCCGAGGTCGACCAGACCGCCGACGGTCTCGCTGCCGACGGCGCTGGTGTAGGCGAAGGCGCTGTCGGCGATCGACATGAGCGCGATGCCGAGGCCGATGAGGCTGAGCGTCCGCCGCCGCCCCTTGGCCCTGCTGAGGACGAGGACGCAGAGCACGACGAGGGCGATGTCGGAGAGCGGGTAGGCGACGGAGATGACGGTCGCCGCGACCGAGCCGGCGTTGTGGCGGAACACCTCGCCCAGGGCGGTGGTCCAGCTGAGCAGGCCGACGGCGGTCGCGGTCATGAGCCCGTCGAGCACCATGCGGCGGCGGTCGGCGCGCGTGGCAGCTGCCGGGAAGACGAGGAGGGCGACGGCCGCCCCCACCGGGAAGAGCAGGAAGCCGAGGTCCGCCGGGGAGGGGAAGGGCTCTCGGTGCAGCCCCAGCTCGTACACCGACCAGGTCGCCTCCCCCGCCGTCCAGCAGGCACACGCGCTCGCAAGCGCGGCCCACCCGAGGCGGAGGCGGCCACGGGACGCACCTGCTGCGAAGCCGCAGCTCAGCGCTGCGAGCAGCGCGGAGGCGATCTCCAGCAGGTCGTCCGTGGTCTCGTCGACCTGGCCGGTGACGAACAGTGCCACCGCCACCAGCGCGACAGCGACCGCTCCACCAGCGGTCAGCGCGCGGGGCGTTGGGAGGTGTGGCACGCGTTGTGTGTCGGCACCCGCGGTGTCCGACCCGTAGCGATTCGGGACAGATGAGAGGAAAGGACCAGATGGGCGGTGCCGACCGGGTGATGTCCGTGAGGTCACAGGACGGTCCCTCCCGGTGCGACTGTCAGGTACTGCACCGCCCCGCCGGCCTTGAGGCTGCGGCCCGTGGTGAGGGCGCCGCCCGTCTCGTCGTACCCGGAGTGGCTGGTGCGCAAGGGAAGCGTGCGCTCCTCGCCCGCGGTCCAGACAGCGACCATCCCGTCGCCGCCGGGCCTGGAGGCTCCGAAGCGGGCGGCGTAGATGCCCGGCACGGTCGTGACCATCCCGACGAACGGGCGGTTCCGGAGCAGGGAGTCGTACGTCGACAGCGCCATGGCCGCCGGCTTGACGCCGCGGTACTGGTCGATGACGGCCCAGTCCTCCCAGCCGCCCTCCACCAGGAAGCTCTGGGTGGGAATTCCGAGGGTCTTGAGCCAGATCATCTTGCGGGTCGCGAAGTCCGCCTGCAGCCAGGGGCCACCGGCTTCCTGCAGCGAGCGGTAGCCGCTCTCGGTGTCCCAGACCGGCTTGCCGTGGGCCATCACCTTCAGCGACTTCAGCTCGCTCACCATCCAGGTGTGCTCCCAGCCGGAGTCCCACTCGTAGGCATGGACCGCGACGACGTCGACCTGCTGGAACCCGCCGGCGCGGGAGAACTCCGTCCACCAGTCCAGGTCGACGCCGTAGGTCGAGCCGCCGACGACCTTGGCGTCAGGGTTGGCGGAGTGCACGGCGCGGGCGAAGGGCTTGAGGACCTTCGTGACGTAGTCGGTGGCCGTGCCCTTGTAGAACATGTCGAAGTTCGGCTCGTTCCAGGCCTCCCAGTACGGGACCTCGGGGTGCTGCTTCACGATGGCCCGGACGCCGCTCTCCCAGGTGCCGTTCGCGACGGCCGCGTACTCCGCGGCGCCGCCCTGCCCCACCTGGACGTCGAGCCGCAGCCCCGTCGCCCGCGCCTGCTCGGCCGCTGCGGTGAAGTCGTA
>JAODNF010000119.1 GCA_025464915.1 Frankiales bacterium
CTCGTCCCGGTGCTCGGCGGGCCCCTCGCCGACGTGCTGGACGACCTGGTCGTCGACGGCGAGGTACTGAGGTACTTCGAGCACGTCTTCCCCCTGGCGCCAGGCACGTTCGTGCGGGACGACCTGCTCGCGACGCTCGACGCGCAGCACTACCGGCTCGCGGACTGGCACACGGCGACGGAGGAGAGCACCCACCGCCGGTTCTTCGACGTGACCACCCTGGCGGGGCTTCGGGTCGAGGACCCCGCCGTGTTCGACGCGACCCACACCCTGGTGCTCGAGCAGGTCCGGGCCGGCGTCGTGGACGGGCTGCGCGTCGACCACCCCGACGGACTGGCCGACCCGGAGGGGTACTTCGCCCGGCTGCGAGCAGCGGCCGACGTGTGGACCGTTGCCGAGAAGATCCTCGAACCCGGTGAGTCGCTGCCTCGCTGGGCGGTCGACGGCACCACCGGCTACGACGCCCTCAACCTGATCACAGGTCTGTTCGTCGACCCCGCGGGCCAGCAGCCGCTGACGTCGCTGTGGGAGTCGCTGACCGGTGACGACGCCTCGTGGGACGACGTCGTCGACGCCTCGAAGCGCCAGGTCCTGCACCAGGTCCTCGCCGCCGAGGTCGAGCGGCTCGTCGACCTGGCCAAGCCCCTCTGCGACGCCGCGCACCTCGACATCACGCGCCGCGCGCTGCGCGAGGCGCTGGTGGAGGTGCTGGTCGCCTTCGACGTCTACCGGGCCTACCTGCCCGGCGGCGAGTCGACCCTGCAGTGGGCCTGCGAGGCGGCCACGGCACGGCTTCCGTCCCGAGGCCGGGAGATCGCTGCCCTGGGTGATCTGCTCGTGCAGGAGGGCGAGCTCAGCACCCGCTTCCAGCAGACCTGCGGACCCCTCATGGCCAAGGGCGTCGAGGACACGGCGCTCTACCGCTACCTGCCGCTGCTCGCCCTCAACGAGGTCGGCGGCACCCCTGCCGAGTGGGGCACGTCGATCGAGGAGTTCCACGAGCACTGCCGCCGGATGCTGCGCGACTGGCCGCTGACCATGACCACGCTGTCCACGCACGACACCAAGCGGTCCGAGGACGTCCGGGCGCGCCTGGTGCTGCTCTCGCAGCGCCCGGGGGCGTGGGGTGAGGCCGTGACGCAGTGGACGGCCTGGCTGCCGCGGCGCCTCGACGCGCCGACGGAGCAGCTGGTCTGGCAGACCCTCGTCGGCGCGTGGCCGATCGACGCGGACCGCCTCGTCGCCTACGTGGCCAAGGCCACCCACGAGGCGAAGGCCCGCACCTCCTGGCTGGACCCCGACACGTCCTACGACGCGGCGGCCGAGGCCTACGTGCGGGCGCTGCTCTCGGACGCGCACCTGATGGACGAGGTCGGCGCCTTCGTCGCCCGCCTGGACGACGACTGGCGCAGGACGGTGCTCGCGCAGAAGCTCGTGCAGCTCACGATGCCCGGGGTCGCCGACACCTACCAGGGCTGCGAGCTCGTGGACCTGTCCCTCGTCGACCCGGACAACCGGCGCCCGGTCGACTACATGCGGCGGTCACAGCTTCTCGACGCCCCTGACGGCTCGCTCGACAGCGACAAGCTGCGCGTCGTCGTCGCGGCGCTGTCGGTCCGCTCCCTGCTCGACGGCTACGAGCCGATCGAGGCCGGACCGGCCACCCTCGCCTACCGCCGCGGGCCGGTCGCGGTCGCCGTCCCGCTCCGAGGGGGCTGTGCCGAGCTCTCGCTGGCGGGCTTCCGTGACGTCCTGCCCGACCTGCCCGTGCGGCTGCTCGTCGAGGGCGATGGCGGCCCGGCATGACCGAGCTCAGGGTGTGGGCACCGGACGCCACGAGCGTGGCGCTGCAGGACGGGACGCGGCTGACCCGCGACGGCGAGCACTGGACGGTGACCACCGATCTGCGGGACTACGGGTTCTCGCTCGACGGCGGTCCGGTCCGCCCTGACCCGCGCAGCCCGTGGCAGCCGGACGGGGTGCACGGCCTGTCCCGGACCTACGACCACGACGCGTTCGCGTGGACCGACCAGCGCTGGCGCGGCCTGCCCCTGGCGGGCGCAGTGCTCTACGAGCTGCACGTCGGGACCTTCACCGCGGAGGGCACCTTCGACGCGGCGATCGGCAAGCTGGACCACCTGGTCGACGTCGGGTTCAGCGCCGTCGAGCTGCTGCCCTGCAACGCCTTCGACGGCCGGTGGGGCTGGGGGTACGACGGGGTCGCGCTGTACGCCGTCTTTGACCCCTACGGCGGCCCGGACGGCCTGAAGCGCTTCGTCGACGCCGCACACGCCAGGGGGCTCGGCGTGGTCATGGACTGCGTCTACAACCACCTCGGGCCGTCAGGGAACTACCTCGGGGAGTTCGGGCCGTACTTCAACGACGACGTGCACACGCCCTGGGGCGCAGGCGTGGACTTGCGCCGGCCGCAGGTGCGGCGCTTCTTCCTCGACAACGCCCTCATGTGGCTGCGCGACTACCACGTCGACGGCCTGCGGCTCGACGCCGTGCACGCGCTCGTCGACACCGGCGCCACCCACCTGCTCGAGGAGATGGCGCAGGAGGTCGCCGCCCTCGGCGCGCAGCTCAACAAGCCGCTGTGGCTGGTGGCCGAGAGCGACCTCAACGACCCCAAGGTCATCGACCCGCACGGGTGGCGGATGGACGGCCAGTGGTGCGACGACGTGCACCACGCCCTGCACTCGATGCTGACCGGCGAGACGTCCGGCTACTACGTCGACTTCGGGTCGCTCCGGACGACGGCGAAGGCCCTGACCAGCGGGTTCGTGCACGACGGGACCTGGTCGACCTTCCGCGGCCGGCCGCACGGCCGGCCACTGCCGGCCGACGTACCCGGCTGGCGGCTGGTGACCTACCTGCAGGACCACGACCAGGTCGGCAACCGCGCCGTCGGCGACCGGCCCCCCTTCTCCCCCTGCGGGTCGGCGCTGCTGCTCCTCGGGCCGTTCACCCCGATGCTGTTCATGGGCGAGGAGTACGGCGCCCGCACGCCCTGGCAGTTCTTCAGCGACTTCTCGGGCGAGCTCGCCGACGCCGTCCGAAACGGTCGGCGCAACGAGTTCGCCGACCACGGGTGGGACGCCGAGGACGTCCCCGACCCCCAGGACCCCAAGACCTTCCAGGCCTCCAAGCTCGACTGGGCCGTCGACGAGCACGTGCTCGCCTTCCACCGCGAGCTGATC
>JAODNF010000152.1 GCA_025464915.1 Frankiales bacterium
CCCGTCTTCGCCTCCGTCGCCGACGTCAAGGAGCGCCTGTCCGCGGCCGGCTACCTCACCGACGACGCCATCGCCACGACCGTGTTCCTGGCCGACCGCCTCGGCAAGCCGCTGCTGGTCGAGGGCCCCGCTGGGGTCGGCAAGACCGAGCTGGCCAAGTCCGTCGCGCTCGCGACGAACAGCGAGCTGATCCGGCTGCAGTGCTACGAGGGCCTCGACGAGGCCCGCGCCCTCTACGAGTGGAACTACAAGAAGCAGCTGCTGCGCATCCAGGCCGCGAGCGACGACACCGCGTGGGACGAGATCCACGACGATGTGTTCGCCGAGGAGTTCCTCCTGTCCCGCCCGCTGCTGACCGCGATCCGCAACCCGAACCCGACCGTGCTGCTCATCGACGAGACCGACAAGGCCGACGTCGAGGTCGAGGGACTGCTGCTCGAAGTGCTGTCGGACTTCCAGGTCACCATCCCGGAGCTCGGCACCATCGAGGCCGCCCGCCGGCCGCTGGTCTTCCTCACCTCGAACGCGACCCGCGAGCTGTCGGAGGCGCTGAAGCGGCGCTGCCTCTACCTGCACCTCGACTACCCGGCAGCCGACCGCGAGAAGGCCATCGTCCTGTCCAGGGTCCCCGAGGTCGCCGAGAAGCTCGCGGACTCCCTGGTCCGCACGGTCCGCGCACTGCGGGCCCTGGAGCTCAAGAAGTCGCCGAGCATCGCGGAGACCATCGACTGGGCGCGCACACTGGTGGCCCTCGGTCTGGACACCCTCGACGAGCAAGCCGTCCACGAGACCCTCGGCGTCGTGCTCAAGCACGCCAGCGACCACACCCGCGCCATCGAGCAGCTGTAGCTGAACTGATGAGCACCGGGCTGGTCGACAGGGAGATCGCGTTCCTCGACGCGCTCCGCAAGGCCGGCCTGACCGTGTCGCTGGCCGAGGTCCTCGACTGCACCCGCGCTCTCGGTGCGATCGAGCTGATCGACCGCGAGGCGCTCCGGCACGCGTACGCCGCGTGCGTGCTCAAGCGGCCCGCGCACCGCACCACCTTCGACACGCTCTTCGACCTCTGGTACCCGGCTGTCATCGGCGACCAGACCCTCTCCGACGACGACCCGCTCAAGGAGCTGCAGGAGGGCGACGGCCCGGCCGACCCCGAGGCCTACCGCGACATGCTCCGCCAGCTGCTGCTCGACGGCGACGAGGAGATGATGAAGCGCTTCGCCCGCCAGGTCGTGCAGGGCCTCGGGCGCGCGGACACCGCTCCTGGCCGGCAGTCCTGGTTCTCCTACCGCGTCCTGCGCCAGCTCTCGCCGGAGACGCTGACGGCCTCTCTCCTCGAGGCGATGCTGCAGGGCCAGGACCGCGGCGGCATGGCCGAGAAGGTCGCGCGCCAGACCATCACCGAGCGCATCAAGAAGTTCCAGGAGCTCGTGGAGGCGGAGGTACGACGTCGGCTGGCCGAGGACCGCGGTGCCGAGCAGATCTCCAAGACCGCCGTGCAGCCGCTCGCCGAGCAGGTCGACTTCCTGCGCGCCTCGCGCAACGACATGGCCGAGCTGCGCCGGCAGGTCTTCCCGCTCGCGCGCCGGCTGGCCACCCGGCTCACTGCTCGCCGCCGACTGGGCAAGACCGGAAAGCTCGACTTCCGCCGCACCGTGCGCGCCTCGCTCGGCACCGGAGGCGTGCCGCTCGTGACGCACCACAAGCCGCACAAGCCCCACAAGCCCGAGCTGGTCGTGCTCTGCGACGTCAGCGGTTCGGTCGCCGGTTTCGCCCACTTCACACTGATGCTGGCGTACGCGCTCCGCGAGCAGTTCACGAAGGTCCGCGCCTTTGCCTTCATCGACACGTGCGACGAGGTCACCGACTACTTCACGCCCGGGGGCGACGTCGCCGATGCCCTGGCGCGCATGAACTCGCAAGCCAAGCTGATCTGGTTCGACGGGCACAGCGACTACGGCCACTCGATCGAGAAGTTCGCCGAGGACTACCCCGACGCGATCGGCCCGCGCACCTCGCTGCTCATCCTCGGCGACGCGCGCAACAACTACCGCGCCACCGGCTCGCAGACGCTGAAGAAGCTGGTCCAGCGCTCACGGCACGCCTACTGGCTCAACCCGGAGCCGCAGGCCTACTGGGGGAGCGGCGACTCGGCCACCGGCGCCTACGAGGAGCTCATCGAGATGGTCGAGGTGCGCAACGCCGTGCAGCTCGAGGAGTTCATCCAGCGCATCCTCCCCGCCTGATCCGCGAACTTTGCGGGTGCTGGCGACAGCCTGCGCCCGAGCCGCCCGCAGAGATCGCCTCTCGCCCCTCTCCGGGTGTGCCGAACTCTGCGGGTGGTCCACGCTCCGGCCGTCGCGCACACCCACAGAGTTCGCCAGCGCCGAAGACGGTCCGAACCGAATCGCCGCCCGCTGCGTCTATGTGGCAGAAGGGGGTACCCAGGTGACGACCTCGCAGGACGAGCTTGAGGTGTGGCTCAAGCAGGACTACGGCACGGCCTACCGCACGGCGTGCCTGGTCCTGCGGGACCCGGTCGACGCGCAGGACGCGGTGCAGGAGGCCTTCCTGCGGGTGTGGCGCTTCCGGGACGCGATCCCGGAGGGCGACGCGCGCAAGGCGTGGCTGTACCGGGTGGTCGTCAACGCCTGCGTGAGCAGGATCCGCAGCGAGAAGAGCCGCGCCGGCAAGGACGACGGCGACCTCGGGCTCGAGACGCTGCCGGACGCCGCCCCGAGCCCGCACGAGTCCGCGGAGCGCTCCCAGCTCGCCGGCGACGTGCTGGCCGCGCTGGCCGAGCTCCCGGAGACCCTCCGCGTGCCGCTGGTCCTCCGCTTCTACGCGGGGCTGTCCGAGAAGGAGATCGCCGTCGCGATCGACCGCCGCCCCGGCACCGTCAAGAGCCGCCTGTACGACGCCCGTCAGCGGCTCGCGCTCGATCCCCGGCTCGCTGCCTGGGCCACACCTCAGGAGGCTGTGCAGTGAACCCGAACCTGATGCTCGACGACGACGTCCTCACCCGGCTGCTCACCGAGGCCGCCGAGTCGTTCCCGGTCCCGGAGGTCGAGCTCCGGAACGAGCTTCCCGAGAAGTCCCAGCGAGTCAGCCGGGCCGTGAAGTGGACCGCCGTCGCGGCCGCCCTCGTCGGCGGCGTCCTCGTCGTGCAGTCCTTCGGGGGCAGCTCGCCGATCGCGAGGACGAAGCAGACCGCTGCCGCCCTGCAGCGGACCAAGGCGACGCAGTCCGCACCGGAGGCGTCGTTCGCCCCCGCTGTCCCCACGACGAGCAGGAACCTGCTCCGCTCGGCCGACGGCCAGTCCACCAGCGCAAACACGGGAACGGCGTCGGGCGGTGTGACCTTCACGGGGTCCCCCCATGCCGCGGCGGGCCTGCCCGCCCTGGCACCGTCGTCCTACAGCGTGAAGGCGGCCGGGCCAGTCGCGGCGGCCCCGTCGTCCGCCGTCGCGGCGCCGGCGCCGTTCGACGACGGGGCGAAGATCGTGAAGACCGGATCCATCGCCCTGATCGTCGGGGACGGCAAGGTCGGAAGCCTCGTGGTCAAGGTGCACTCGATCGCGGCAGCTGCCGGCGGCTACGTCGGCACCGAGAAGTCGCAGGAGTTCGGCGACGACCCGACGTCGAGCATCACGATCCGGGTGCCGGTCGACAGGTTCGAGGCGGTCGTGCAGCAGGTCCGCGACCAGGTGAAGAACGGCGTCGGCAAGGTCGACAGCGCGAGCAGCAGCGGCCAGGACGTGACCGCGTCCTACTCCGACGTGACGGCGCAGATCCAGTCGCTCACGGCGTCCCGCGAGCGGTTCCTCGTGATCCTCGGCCGGGCCAACACGATCGGCGAGACCCTGTCCGTGCAGCAGCGCGTCGACTCCGTCCAGCAGCAGATCGACTCGCTCAAGGGCCGGCTGAAGGTGCTGACCGACCAGACCAGCATGGCCACCCTGACAGTGACCGTCAGCGAGAAGGCCAAGGCCGAGACCAAGCCGCAGGTGCAGAGCGGCCTGTCGAAGTCGTGGGACAACGCCCAGCACGGGTTCTCGAGCGGTGTTGAGTCGCTGATCTCGCGCAGCGGCAAGGGGCTGCTCGTCCTCATCCTCGCGGCGGTCGGGCTGGTCATCCTGCGGACAGGCTGGCGCCTCGCGCGCCGTCGCCTCGTCTGAGCCGGGCGCCACTAGCCTGCAGCATGTGGGCAGACGCATCGGGGTGATGGGCGGGACGTTCGATCCCGTCCACCACGGCCACCTGTCCGCAGCCAACGAGGTCGCGAGCCGGTACGAGCTCGACGAGGTCGTGTTCGTCCCCACCGGTGCCCCCTGGCAGAAGGCGGACCGCGACGTCAGCCCGGCCGAGGACCGCTACCTGATGACGGTCGTCGCGACGGCGAGCAACCCGCGGTTCAGCGTCAGCCGCGTCGACATCGACCGGGCCGGTGCGACCTACACGATCGACACGCTGCGCGAGCTCAAGGCCTTGTACGACGACGCCGAGCTGTTCTTCATCACCGGCTCCGACGCTCTCCAGCAGATCCTCGGTTGGCGCGACGCCAGCGAGCTGTTCGGCCTCGCGCACTTCGTCGGCGTGAGCCGGCCGGGCTACGAGCGGGTCGACCTCAAGGACTTCCCCGAAGGAGCGGTCACCCTGCTCGAGGTCCCTGCCCTCGCGATCTCCTCCAGCGACTGCCGGCGACGCGTCGCCGAGGGTCATCCCGTCTGGTACCTCGTGCCCGACGGCGTCGTTCAGTACATCGAGAAGCGACACCTCTACCGGAGCGCATCGTGACGGAGTCCACCGGCAGCCGCGTCGGACGGCGGGCCGAGCAGCGGGCGCTGCGCCGCCGGCAGCGTCGGCGCATCGTCGTCGCCGGTGCCACAGCGTTCGCGCTGCTCCTGGCGGCCGTCGTCTACCTCGTCGTGCAGAACGGCGGCAAGGCCGGCGGCGGCAAGCACGCGGCCACCCGCACGCAGCGGACCCTGCTCTTCCAGATCAAGTCCGTCGAGGGGTCAGCGGTCTCCTCCGCGCTGCTCGCCGACGACCCGAAGTCGAAGACCGGTGCGGTCGTCCTCATCCAGCCCCAGGTCCTCGCGACCGTCCCCGGGGTCGGCAGCGGCGACTTCGGCAGCGCGCTGAAGCTCGGCGGCGTCACCGGTTCGCGCAACGCGCTCTCGGACCTCATGGGCGTCACGATCGACGGCAGCTGGGTCGTGGACGGCGCGACGTTCGCCCGGCTCGTCGACGCGCTCGGCGGTGTGAGCGTCACCGTCGACGTACCCGTCACGAAGAACCGCGCCGTGTTCCTCCAGCCTGGACAGCAGCGGCTCACGGGTTCCAACGCGCTGCTGTTCGCGACCTACCTGGCGGCGGGGGAGCAGGAGCAGGTCCGGCTCACCCGGCTCCAGGCCGTCCTGGACGCGATCCTCAACCAGCTGCCGAAGGACACGGCTTCGCTCGTCGGCTCCCTCGGCCCCGGCTCGACGACGTCGGTGAAGGCCGCGGTCATCGGGTCGATCCTTCGCGGGCTCGAGGCCGACGACTCCAAGGAGAACCTGCAGTACCAGTCGCTGCCGGTCACCAAGGTGGACATCGACGAGCAGCAGCGTTTCCGCCTCGATCCCGCAGCGAACAAGGCGCTCGTCGACAACCTGCTGGCCCAGTCGATCCCACCGGGTGTCCGCAAGACCGGCAACCGCGTTCTCGTCCTCAACGGAGTCGGGACACCAGGGCTCGGCGACAAGGTCCGGGCGAGGATCGTCCCCGCCGGCTTCGTCTTCGTCGGCAGCCGGAACGCACCCCGGTTCGGCTACACCAGCACCCTCGTGCTCATCCCCAACGCGACGGACGCCGCGCTCAAGGTCGGCCACGACGTCGCGAAGGCCATGGGGCTGCCGAAGGCGCCGGTCCAGACCACCGACGCGATCGGCACCATCGCCGACGTCGTCGTCATCGTCGGTTCGGACTTCAAGCCCACGTAGCCAGGGGGCCTGCGTCCTGGGCAAGTAGCCTGGAGCCCATGCCCGCCTCTCCCCGCGCCGTCGAGCTCGCGACCGCGGCTGCCCAGGCTGCCGCCGACAAGCTCGGCCAGGAGATCTTGCTTCTCGACGTGTCCGAGCAGCTCGTCATCACCGACGTCTTCGTCCTCGCCTCCGCCCCGAACGACCGCCAGGTGATGGCCATCGTCGACGAGATCGAGGACCGGCTCCGCGAGCTGGGCGCCAAGCCGGTGCGTCGCGAGGGCGAGAAGGAGGGTCGTTGGGTGCTGCTCGACTTCGCCGAGATCATCGTGCACGTGCAGCACCAGGAGGAGCGCGTCTACTACGCGCTCGAGCGGCTCTGGAAGGACTGCCCGGTCATCCCGTTCGTGGACGCCTCGCTGCCGTCGTGACGGCGCGGATCGTCCTGCTGCGCCACGGGCAGACGGCCTCCAACGCGGAGGGCCGCATCCAAGGCCAGCTCGACACCCCGCTCAACGAGGTGGGGCTAGCCCAGGCCGAGGCCCTCGGCACCGTCTTCGCGGCGGACCCGCCGGCCGTTGTGGTCACGTCGGACCTGCGACGAGCGCGTACGACGGCGCAGGCCGTCTGCGAACACGTGGGCCTGCCGCTGCTGGTCGACGCCCGCCTCCGGGAGACCTTCTTCGGCGAGTGGCAGGGCCGCACGGGCGACGAGGTACGGGCCGGGTGGCCCGAGGAGTACGAGGACTGGGTTCACCACGTCGGCGCCCCGGTCGGCGGTGAGACCCCTGCAGAGGTGGGGGAGCGAGCGGTCCAGGTCGCGCGCGAGCACCTCGTCACCGGCGGCACGCTGCTGCTCGTCACTCACGGCGGCACGGCGCGGGCCCTCGTCGGCATGCTCACCGAGCTCCCTGTCGACCAGTGGCGCCGCCTCGCGCCCTTGGGCAACACCTGCTGGTCTTCCCTCGTGGAGTCGGCGATGGGCTGGCGCCTCGAGCGCCACAACGCCGGCCTCGGGCCGCTGACCGGGAGTCCCACCGGAGCCCTCTGACGGGCCATTGCAGGGCGCCCCCACCCCTGCTACGTTCCAGTCATTGTTGACTGTATGTAGGGGGCACCGCCGCATGACGCCGATCAAGACGCCGATCGCGCAGCCCCTGCGGGGCCTGCTGGCCCTGGTGGCCGGTCTCATCAAGCTGAAGGTCATGCCGGGCCTCGAGCCGATGCTGGCGAAGTCGCAGGACGACCGCTGGGGCTCGGTGATCCCCGGCTTCCTGGTCCGCAAGGCGACCATGCCGATGGACACCGAGGACCACCTGGTCGAGGGCCGGAACGGCGACAGGATCCCGGTCCGCGTCTACAAGCGCCCGAACACCCCCGACGGCGCGCCCGGCTACTTCTTCATCCACGGCGGCGGCTTCATCGATGGCGGCGTCGCGCACTGCGACCACGTCTGCCGCGAGATCGCCGTCCGCAGCGGCTTCGTCGTCGTCGGCGTCTCCTACCGGCTCGCCCCGCAGCACCCGTTCCCCGCCGGCATCGAGGACGTCCAGGACGTCTTCACCTGGATGGCGAAGGAGCGACCCGGCGGCCTCGACCCGGAGCGCCTCGCCGTCGCCGGCGAGAGCGCCGGCGGCAACTTCGCGACCGCCCTCGCCGTCTGGGCCCGCGACTCCAACGGTCCGCGGATCGCCCACCACGCCCCGGTCTATCCCCTCACCGACTTCACCCTGAGCCGGATCGACTGGTCCGAGGGCAACACGGGCAACCCGGGCGTCACCCAGCAGATCGCCGAGGTCGTCCGCGAGAAGTACCTGCCGAACAAGGACTTCGACAACCCCGGCGCCAGCGTCCTGTTCGCCGACCACGCCGGCCTCCCGCCGGCCCTGGTCGTCACGTGTGGCCACGACATCCTGCGCAACGAGGGCGTCGCCCTCGCCGAGGCCTACGAGCAGGCCGGTGTGGCCACCAAGCACGTCCACATGCCCGACCAGCCGCACGGCTACCTGCTCATGACGAAGATGTCCAAGCGGGCCGACGAGACCATCGACCTGCTCGTCGCCGAGGCCCTCAAGCACCTGTAGCGCCCTCGGACGACGCTCCGCGCGCGCTTCTAGTAGTGTGTTCCGAGCACCACGGGGCTGTGGCGCAGCTGGTAGCGCACCACACTGGCAGTGTGGGGGTCAGGGGTTCGAGTCCCCTCAGCTCCACCCTTGTGACCTGGACTTTTAGACATAAGTCTAGAGGTCCAGCGTCTTTCCTGGGGTCTTCGTGCCCGCTATGTGCCCGCTGGATCGGGCACGCCACGGGCACGACACGCCGTCGGACCGGGGCGGAGGCCCCGATCTGAGCGTTGCCGCCACCGCTGACTCCCACATAGAGCGGCCGGGAGTCTCGCAGGTCGAGGCTGTGACGAACCGTCACCTCTTTGGTGGGCATTGCGCGTCAGGCCACTGCTGCATCGGGCACGGAGCGGGCACGTGATTCGTCCTGGCAGGCGCGTGTGCCACGGCGCCGAGCGTGATCGCCTCCTCATAAGCAATGAGGGTGTGACCGCAGCATCGCGACGGCGGCGGGTGTTGGGTATGGCTCGGGCGATGTCTTCAGGAGCCCGCCACAACAGAGTGGCCTTGGCACGTGGCGACTCCGTTTGGTGGCTGGTTGAGCTTGACGACGACGCGTCCGGTTCCGCCGGTCTCAGTCTGTGCTTGCTTCTGTCGCATCTGATCGGCTAAGAGGTTCGTCTTGTACCCGCTCTTCCAGCGTGAGCGATTCAGGGGGGTCGGGGTCCGCTGATCTCGGTGCCGGGCATCAGGTGATGCTCGGGGACCCAAGGTCCGCTGTCGCTTCCCGCATGCTCGGCGTCCACGACGATGGCGTGCCGCTGTGCTCCGCTGGCCGCGCTCAGGGCCGCTGGCAGCGTGTTGAGCGAGTGTCGCTGCTCTTCGGTCAGCGGGGGCTCGGGTACGCGCTGGGCGGCGTAGGCGTCGCGGTCGTGGATGATCCAGTCGTTGATGGTGCTGCCGTCGGCGATGGCGTACAGCCAGGAACGTGCCGTAGCCGGCGCCGGAGGGGTCGGCCAGCCGGATCGTGCGTCGACGGCTCGTCGTACGACTGCGCTGAACCGTCGGGCATGCTCGCCGAGGCGCGCCTTGATTGCGGTGTCGTGCGCTGTCCGGACGCGTGTGGACATGCAGCCGCGCGCTTCGAGCTCTCTGGTTCCGATGAAGACGATGGCGGTCAGGGGATATCGGGCGCAGATGTCGAGGTGGCTGAGTCGTTCGCTGAAGTAGCCGGTGAGGTCGGCGAGGCCAGCGAGGGCTGCGGCGGCTTCGTGCCGGGTTGGTTCGTACCCCGAGTGAACGACACGGTTGCGGAGGCGGGCGACGTCATCGCGCCACGCCAGCAGTGGCGGGTGCGTGTTCAGGTCCCAGCACCCTCCGAGAAGGGGTGCGAACCAGTTGCCAATGCGGGGGAGTACTTCCCTGCGGTTCTGCAGTTCGGTGGCGACGTCATCGTGGTCGTCTCCAGCTTCCCAACTCAGGTGGACATACAGCTCTTCGATGAGGCGTTCGCTGGCGGCGGCTGCCATCACAAGGGTGATGCGATGGTCGCCGCCGCGCCGGAGACTGATGATGGCTTCGCGTCGGAGCTCTTCGAAGGCTGAAAACGTTGTGTGTTCACCTGCTGCGAGGCGGTGCTCGATCCCGTCGAGGGCTGCGGTCTCGATCGTGATCGCTGGGGCCAGGTGTCGCGGGTGGCGTTCTTGCACCCAGAGACCGAGGCCGTCTGGGGGCAGGTACTCGCCGTTGCGCAGGGTGCCGTTCGCGATAACAAGGATCGGCGGGAGCTTCTCCCAGGTGCTGATCATGGCGGTCACCCCGCTGCTGCTGTGGAGGGCCCGTTGCCAGCGACGTAGGGCATGCAGGCCTTCGTCGAGGAGTCTTTCGAGATCTTGCTCGCCACGGATGTCGCGGGCGGAGGCGATCTCGACGACGCTAAGGCTGCGGGTCTGGTGCTCCGCGGCCGGTGTGGGTTCTTGTCCGATGGCGCGGGCGGCAGCCGGGTAGGTCTCGCCGAGAAAGTCGACGTCGCTGATCCTGCCCGCCCAGAATCGGAGGATGAGCCTGCACTCGCTGAGGCATGAAGCGGGAAGCGTCCCTGCGTGGCTGTCAGTTAGCCAGGTGTCGCTCTCGTACCGGGTCGGGTCGTCTCGCAGCTCGACGACGTAGCCGTCAGGTAGGTCAAGGGCGTCTTCGAGGGGGATGAACACGTGCGTCACCTGCTGCTCGTGCGGGGCTGTCGTCACGTGCTGCTTCTCCGTCTGGGTCTTCGGCACTCGCGTCCTGGTCGTCGACGGTAGGTGATGTCTCTGACCGACACGTCCGTCCCGAGCTCTCCTCACCCGGGGCGACCACGCCCAGGTGTCGAGCGTGCGTCAGAGCGGACCCTTGGCATCACCAGCCAGCGTCGCTTCCCCGAATCGGGACAGGATGCGCTGCCGGATCTTCAACGCGAGTTTGAGACCCGTTGCTGGTCGGGTGACGTGCGGCTCGAAGGTTGCCCTGCAGACGTGGGCCGGACACGCGACAGCATTTGGGAGCTTGCCACGGACGTTCCTGACCTGGCTTCGCGGCTAGCGCTGCCGAACCGTCCGTTCGCACAACGCGGCAGCAGTGCTGGCAGGCTTGCCGCATGGCTATGCACGAGTTGACCGTGGCGGTGTTCGGACGCCACTTCTCCTACTACCTGGCGCCAGGACCGGTGAGTCCTGCGGGGGTGCCATATACGGAACGCCCGCAGGTACGTGTCACTGCTGAGTCCCACGAAGCGCTGGCAGACGTCCTCAACCGAGCCGCCGAAAACTTGGGCTACATGATTCGTGAGCCGGCGGCTGACGAGGAGTCCCAGGACTGGCCGAAGCGACCCGTGGACGCGATCAACTTCGTTGACTTCTATGACGGTACTGATGTGGCCACCCCATGGACACACCTGACGGTGGTCGACGATCAGGGTCGGGCGGTGTGGGGGCAACGCTGGCAACGCGTGACCATTGCCCAACTCTTGGAATCGTCATCGGCCGGGCTCATTGACGGAGACGTCCTGCGTCCGTACTTCATGCCGCAGGAATCGGCGGGGGACTTTGGCGGTATCGACTGGGCGGCTGTCCTCGACGTTATCGAGCAGGTTCCCGACTGGCTGAAGGCGCTGTCTGACTACACCGGAGAAGCTACGACGCTGGGCGGTCTTGTTCTTGGGGGTCGCTTGGTATTCAAGAAGCGATACAAGGAATGGCGCCTGCGGCGTGGCGGCCCACTTGACGTGGCCGAGCTCGCCAAGACGAAGGCGCGAAAGCCAGCAGAGGTGGCGAGGCTTCTCGGAATCGAGCAGGACGAGGCCGAGGCGATCATGAAACTGGTGGGCAGGCGGTCCGAGCCCGGTGCTGCGTGGGCCGAGGACATGACGGACGACCTCGGACAAGCCGTGTGGACTGTCCTTGAGGCTGCCCTCCGATCGGGTCTTACGGACCCGCGGCTGTACCCAAGGGAGCTGCTCTACGAAGCAGCTCAAGACGCGCTTCGCTATGTGTTGGAAGGCGGCCGACACCCCGTCGAGATCCAGGCCATCTTTGGCCGACGCCTAAATCCCAACTGGGATGAGATCAACGCCCATCTGTGGAAGCCGCCGGAGTGAATCGAGGGGCTGCCTGCAGTTAACTACGGCTTGCGTGCGATGAGGACGAACTCGGCTCCCGGTCGATCTGGAGGGTCGTGGACGTCCTGCAGCTCAAGGCTAACGGCACGCGCCCCGGTGCAGGCCTGTAGCCCTGTACCGGGATATCACTTTCCCCGAGCCCCCTCGTGGGCAACAGGTCTTCGATGTGAATGGCAAGAAGCCCAAGAAGGCCCGGAGAGTGGCGCCGCAGGTGCGCCCGGCAGAGGCGACCGTCGAGTTGCCGGGGCCGATGTTGCCAGGCATGCAGTACGCGCTGCTTCGAGGGGTCCTGGACCCGGCATACCCACAAATCGCGTTCGTCGTCGAGCTCCCGTTCCACCTAGAGCAGATACTGGACGGGCGACTTGGCATTGGGGTGCCCCTTAGGGACATCCGTGCCGGCGAGCCCGAGGACACCCGCGTCAGCCTCCGCATCGGACAGGTCGCGCAGGATCAGCGCGCGAGTACAGCGACGTTCCACTACCTGCGGTCCCTGCCCGACCGGACCGACCCGGACAAGCGTCCGCTACCGCCACCGAGCGCCCGCAAGACGACCGGTCGTGGAGCTCATCACGCCGAACGTCCTCCCGGACGCGAAGCCGGACACCACCCCCACCGAAATGGCCGTGCGGTTGTTCGAACGCTGCCTGATGGCGCTGAACCGCTTCCTCGGCGCATACATCGTCGCCACGCAGGACCACGCTGTGCGTCAGGTGTCGCCCGAAGCGCTCGGGCAGTACGTCCTCGTCGAGCTCCGCGACGCTGACAGCGGGCCACTTGGATTCTCCGGAATCCTGACGTTGCCGCGAGCGACCCTGCCCGAGAGCTTCAGCAAGGTCGGACACGACGACATGGTCGTCCGACTGAACGTCGGGATGCGTCACGAGGGCGCGGCGCACCCGATGGACACAGTGGTCCTCTGGCAGATGCGCGCCCTGCACTACTCGGAGATCACCGGCGACTACGAAGTCGCGCTGATGTCACTGAATACGTCCGCCGAGGTTCTGCTCGACGCGCTGTGGGCGACGCATCGGGTCGATGAAGGCCGCGACAGCAGCCTGTACGACAGTCGGCCACAGTTCACGAAGACGCTGTCCGTCGTCGCGAAGGAGCTGGGCGTTCCGTGGACGAAGGATGATCCGGACAGTGCTTGGGCGGTGTACTTCAGGGACTGCTACGAGCTCCGCAACGACACGGCCCACGAAGGCAGGCATGTCACCTCCGAGCAGCTCGACGCCGCGATCGCTGCCTACGACGGCCTCCGTCGGGCGGTGGAGGAGCTGACGGTCGCGACCGCCGAGTCCTACCCACGTACCGCCATCCTGGTCCACAGCCACGTCGGCCTCCAGGAGGCAGGGGCGCTCACGGGCAGAGTCGAGCAGGAGCTCAAGGCGATTCAGGAAGAGCAGGTCGTCGCGTTCTGGCTGCCTCACGACCTGCGCGTCCCCGACTGATCGGACGGACCAAACTGTCGTAACGCGATTGCCCTGCCCAGGTTCCCAGCGATCTGTCGCTGCACGAGCTCGCGCCGTACGGTTGCGTGATCGACGTTGAGGCCGCGAACTGGAACATTCCTCGGGCACGCGCGTTTCCTGCAGGCATGCTCGAGCCGGAAGACGTCTAGCGCGAACGTCTCCGTGATGGCCGGGATGGCCTGAGCGTCATGGCGGAATCCACAGAGGAATCTCATGAGGGCGCCTGGGGGCCACGAACCGCCGTACAGTTGAGACATGTCGCTGAGCGAGGCGGAGTTCTTCGAGGCGGGGATGTCCCTGCCCCCTGACGTGCGCAAGCATGTCGCGCTTCGCCTGCTGCAGTCGGTTGACCCGGACGAAGCTTTCGAGCTCGGCACCGACTCCTGGCTGCGCACCGAGGTTGCGGCCGCGTACGACGAGCTCCAGACCGATCCCTCTAGTGCCTTGCCGAGTGACGACGTGTGGGCACGGCTGGAGAGCAAGTGGGCCGCCCGTCATTGACGGGCAGGTTCATCTACAGCCCCCGCGCCGAGCGCCAGCTCAACGAGATCAACGATTGGATCACCAGGTCGGCATCCGCCGACGTCGCCAAACGCTTCCTGACCGCGGTTCGCGCTCACATCGAGTCCCTTCCGACCTTCCCGTTGGCCGGCCGAGCCCATGGCGACATCCGCGCCGGCCTCCGGACCACCTCGTTCAAGAAGCGCACTGTCATCGCCTATGTCGTGGACGAGGACTCTGACGGCCGAGTCATCACGGTCTTGGGCGTCTTCCACGGTGGCCAGGACTGGATGCGCGCGTTGAGCGCAGGCGAGGACCCGGCTCCGTGATGCCTGCTCATGCCCCTCGCGTGCCCGATCAGGACCAACCTTGACCACTCTCCGCAGTTCCAGACCGACTCATGCTGCGTTCCTGGTTTCCTGACAGCCTCATTGATAGGCAGGTGCGCGCGGTCTCGCGGTCGTGCCCGCTACGTGCCCGATCGGAACCGATCTGCACCGCTCGAGACGAGCTCCAACTACTCTAGACAGCCTGAGAAATAGGGGATCTCGCGAAATCACGCGGTGACCGTCCTGCCTGGCAGTGTGGGGGTCAGGGGGGGTTCGAGTCCGCTCAGCTCCACCCTTCTGACCTGGGACGATGACGAAGAGTCATGGTCCCAGGGTCGTTCGAGGGGTCGTGGTGGCCGCTGCGTGCCCGATCGGCGCGACCACACCAGCTATGTGGGGTCATCAGGGGCGAGCGCGCTGTCGCGGGAGCCTGGATGCAGCTCGTCGTGGTCATCGAGCTGGACCCGGAAACGTGCACCCGACCACCACCGTGCCCAGCGTCGGCGGCGCCCGCATCATCGACATCGAGAACGAGCGCAAGCCCGTCGTCGTGTCGAGGATCCGGCTCGCCGTCATCAACCTCGCCTACCGGGGCGGCAGCGTCGACCAGGACCCCGGCCAAGCCGACGTCGGGCAGGGATACACCGCCCACTACTGCTCCCTCCCGCAGGAGGTCGACCCGCAGATCCTGGCCTGCTCCTTCATCCTGTCCGGCCTGCGGGTGTTTCGACATCCACGATCCGGCCCATCCCAGCGAGATCGGCTACTTCAAGCCGCCCGTCCACCCCGGGACCGCATCGGGGACACCGGTGACGCGCGAGGGCTCGGACGATGTCCTTGCCTGCCTTCGATCCTGCCAAGCACGAGATCTGGTACTCGGACAGCAACCACGGGTGCTACGTCGTCAAGCTCAACCCCCGACCGCGGCTCCTTCTCGAACTGCCACGCCAGGCGCCGGAGCACCCGACGCCGGTCAGAGGCCTGGTCACGCACCACCCCTGGGGCGCAGCCTCGCGATCACGGGCGCTGACGACGACATCGCGATCCTTGCCGGGATCTGTCTCGCGTTCGCGGCACTTGCCCGGGTGCGGCGGCGGTAGGTCCGAAGACGCTGCACGACGGCAACGGGCTCGGAACTGGCACAAAGACATCACTGCGCTTCCCCTAGACCGGGTGCAGCCCACCCCCCACCCCAGGGTGCGGCGTGGCCTCTTTCACGTCAGCGGTAGCGGTACTCCCCGAGCCAGGCGTCCAGGTCAGAGCTCGCAGCGTCCCAGCCGCCCCAGGTGGCGAAGACCTCGCCTCCGCTGACTGCGGCGTGCGAGACGTCGTCGCCGGCCGCGTAGCTGCTGGACGCCCGCGTCGTCTTCAGCGACAGCCGAACCGGAGCGGACAGGTGCTCGTCGCCGTGCGGCGACACCGCGGCGTAGACGTCGTAAGCGCAGTGCTGGAACCAGAGCTGTGTCTCCTGCTGCTGGCAGGCGTCGTCGTAGTGGTAGTCACGGCGCCACATCACGCCGAGGGCACCGTCGGTGCCGTACGCCAACCAGGGTCGGTTCGAGATGTATCGGCCTGCCGGCTCGACATAGCGGCTTCGCCAGTGGACGCCTGCGTCGCCGGTCACCCGCACCACCAGCCTGGTGCCCTTGTCCTCGATCACACCGAGGGCGAAGCGTCCGGCCCTGGCGGGGTCCGCGGCGACGTAGGCGCTCACCACGTCCTGCGCCTCGGCGTACGGCGACGAGCGCGGGACCACGTGCCGCGCCCAGGTGCGCCCGGCATCGCGCGAGGTCTCGAAGACCGTGCAGGGACAAGGCTGCTCGACGCCCGAGGCAACGACCGCGCTCGCGGCGCTCGTCGTGTAGGCGGCGGCGAGGACGCCTCGGCTCGCGGAGATCGTTCCCATGGAGTGGTTCGGCAGCGCGGCGGACCCGAAGGCGTACTGCTGGCCGAAGGTCCTTCCGTGGTCGCTCGACATGGTCACGAACCGCTCGCCGCCGCCGAAGAAGTGCTGGTCCGCCGTGGTCGGCGCGACCGCCACCTGGTCGTGACCGAGTCCGCTGACGTAGAGCGCGCCGGAACTGAGGTCGACGCCAAGCCAGGGCCTGTCGAAGGCAACAGTCGGAGGTCGGAGGTCGGAGGCCGGCTTCGTCGACGTCTGGCCACCGAGCGCGAGGACGGGAGTGCTCCAGGTAGCGCCGCCGTCGGCGGAACGGCGCACTGTGACGCCGCCCTGGCTGAAGTCCACGCCGCCCAAGTACAGGATGCCCTGCGGCCCCCACGCCAGCATGGCGTCGGTGCACGGGCTGAGCAGGGCGTTGCGCCAGTGCGCGCCCGCGTCGACGGTGCGGGCGACACCGCAGCCCGTCGAGCCACCCTGCGCCGACCACGCCACGACCCGTCGGCGGCTGTCGGCAGGGTCGACCGCGACCTGCGGTTCGCCGCTGTTGGTGCCGGCGTCGTGCGACAGGTCCACAGCCCGCGCTTTGGGGGTGCCGGCTGGCGCTGGGGCCGCGAGCACCACGGTGCAGACGAGGACGGGGAGGCCGAGAAGAAGGCGGCGCATGCGAGCTCCTGCTGGGAGAGGACTGTCGCGAAAGGCTCTTTAGTCATGTTATACAGGGACCTGCGTCGCTTTTCCAGCGAGTGTCGCCGAGGAGTCGCTCATGCTTCGCCCAGCTCTCGCACTGCTCGTGGTCGCCGCCACGGCCGTCGTCCTGCCTCCCGCCAGCGCCCAGGCCCGTCCGGACCCGGTCGGTGACCTGCCGCCCGGCGTCTCCCCGGTCGCGCGGGTCACTCCCGCGCCGTTGCCGACGCCG